>NZ_CP030844.1 GCF_003330725.1 Acidisarcina polymorpha
ATCGTCTGCTTCATGGCTCTTCAACACCTCTCCGTCCGTCCAAAGAATAACAAGTCGCCTTATTGCGACAGAACCTGGTGACGGGGGATAAGAACCTCTCATATCAGCAAAATCTGACGGGCCGCAAGCTGGCGCTAGTCGTACTGGAAGAAACCGATTGGAACATCCTTAAACACGAAGCCGCGCCGGTGAGTGCTGCGCTCGATGCAGCCATGCCCGGAAGTTTTCAAGAGGTAACATTCCATCGCCGCCGCCCACGCGGCTCTGGTCGAAAACGCGATTGCTAGGGTCGGCGGTTGGCTTCGCGGACCCGGTGCTCCGGAAGCACTTGTCTCCGCTCGGCTGGGAGCACATCAACCTTACCGGTGACTACCAGTGGCGAAACACTGCAAGACTCGGCAAAGCAAACTCAGCCTTTGCGTCAGCCGTAACGTACGATGGTATCCGTGAGCGTGGTCGGGGTGCTAAGGTCGTGAAATCCAAAGGCTATGCGTTCAACATACCAATTTCCCACCCCGGAGAACTGAGAACGGCATGGAAGATCACTCGCCAGGAGAAACGAAAGAGAATCCCATTGCACCCAGTACTTCCCAAGGCAAACTCCCACCCCTCATAGACGCACAAAAAGGCGGAGAACACGTAGGCTGCGGTGCAGACACAAGTTGCACCGAGGCTCCAGCGAGATCCAAATGGCGAAGGTTTTGGGCTTGGGCGTGGCCGATGGATTTTTCGGATGCGGTAATGATCCTCCTCACAGTCTTCATTGCCCTTGGCACCATTGCGAGTGCCATCGCTGTTGGATTTCAGTGGTACGAGATGCATACTGGCGGAGCAGATACTAAGGCTATAGCTGAGGCTGCGCAAAAGCAGGCTTGTGCCGCCCATCAGATTGCCGAAGCTTCCCAGAGAAACGCCACAGCTGCGGAAGAATTCGCAACCAGTGCCGGCCTGATCAATCGTGGAGTAGAGGACGCTGTCAAGAAATTGCAACTCCAGGCCGATCAAGCGAGCCGATCTGCTGATGCCACCAAATCTGCCGCCGACACAGCCAGGGAAACACTCAGGAAAAGTCAGCGACCCTGGGTGAATGCCGAATCATTTGTCCCAACGACCTTTACACTTCCGCCTGACGGTAGATTTGCCGTTGATGGCGATTTGGTGATCAAGAATACAGGGGTATCTGTCGCCACTGACGGCTGGGTCATGATGGTTGCCGTACCCACTGCCACAAGTTGGCTAACCAAGAACTGGGACCAGGCATGTGAAATAGACGACCAGCAGATACTCGCATCTCACACATCGGCAGCGAAGGGTCTTGGGGATACTTGGCCAATTGGATTTGTTCTCGCCCCCAGCCAAGAGACGCGAATGAGAATGGCGATGGGAGATGTCCATGGATTGATCGAAGCGCAGATTACAGGAGCATTGCCCCACGCCACTTCTGAGCAAGATCCTCGAAGTGGGCAATTCTATCTGCTTGGCTGCGCCCGTTACAAAGACCAGTTTGGAACGGGCCACACGACACGATTCTGTTTCGCATACCTTAATGACAGACTGAGTCCATCTGGTTTCTATGTTTGCAATGGTTTGGAATCTGCTGATTAAGAAATTTCGCCCCAACCAAGCACAATCCCTGATACCTAGCCACCACATTGGCGATCTCGCTGTACGTGACGTTCAGCTGGGCGATGTCTGTTGTTATCTGCGCAGCTTCCACGTGATCACAAAATCGTGGAGGGACGAACTCGGCCCTTGAAACATGAGATCAGTATATAGCGAAGAAAAAGCGAACACGCTATGGAATTCGAGCCGAGCGTAGTCCGCGGTTGGGCGATACCTTCACAATCATCCGCTAGCTAGTCAGGAAATATGCAGTAGGTTACTAGTGATTACCTGAGTAATAAAATCAGGGTAACTTCCACTAAAGTGGTATAGGCACGAACTCGCGCCTTGCGCTACGTTTGCGCTGTTGGATTTCGCTGCCTTCCATTGAGCTTCCCCAATCCTAAACAGCCTGACTACCGGGCCATCGCCTCTCCAGGAGGAATTGTGAACACATGCCTGTCTTGCACTCGAAGTGTGCTTGTTCTTTTCCTAGTCGCTTCGGTGTCTGGGCATCTAGCCGTTGGCGCCTCCGGCACAAGCGCAGCCAGTGCTCTTGCCGAGCTGAAGCAGGCCTTCTCCCAGGGTAAATCGGTCACCAGCGTTGAACTCTCCGGAAACGCGAAGTGGTATGCGGGAAGCCTGGAGGACTCCGGTCCAGTGACCTTAACTGCTGCTTCCTCGGGGGCCGCTCAGATGCAACTGTCGCTTTCTTCTCTAGGCAGCAGGACTGAGTCTCAGACCGGCTTGGGTTCTGCGATGGCCTGCTCGTGGTCTGGATCCAACGGAGATTTGCACGATAGCAACCTGAACAACTGTTGGAAACCAGTGATTTGGTTCCTCCCGGCACTGTCGCTTCAATTAGGGCTGATGCCGTCAAGTCTGGGCATAGCGGACTTCGGTACGGGAATCGTCGGATCCGGTACCTTTCATCATCTTCAAAGCCAATTGGTCTTTGGTGACACGCCAATGAGCATCACGACCGAAGCAATGAAAGCCAGCACCACCGACATTGGTCTAGACTCCATCTCCTCTTTGCCTGCGGTCATCGCCTATAAAGTTCAGCCCGACACGGGTTCTCAAACCCCGATTGCTATCCAGGTTCATTACTCAAACTACAAGTTGGTGAATGGAGTTCAGATTCCTTACACGATCAAGCGATTCGTGAATGGGAAGCTGCAGCTTGAGATTTCTGTCAATCGCACTCAGATCCAATAAAGCCAAATTACTTCTGCACACTTGGATGGTTTTAATGATTCGCAAGGCCTTGCTTCTGCTCGTGGTTGTTTTCAGCCTGATCCCTGCCTGGTCGCAAGTGACGACTGGCCTCTATCCCTACGGCTCGTTCGATAATCTCGGGTTCGACTCCATCGACCGGGGCAGCTTAAATGTGCACTTCTTAATTCCCATCGTGAATAAATCCGGCCGTGGCGTGCCCTTTTATTACAACCTCTCTCATGAGGGTCTTGTTTGGACGCCAACGGTCGTCAACGATGTGAGCACTTGGTCGCCTGCTCAGTCGTTCGGGTGGCAGGCTGATACAGACGCGGCGGTTGGATATATAAGTTACTCTTACTTATCGGGTGCTATTGGCGATACGTGTACGTTTTTCACTTATTCAAACGTGGTTTATCACGATCCGTTTGGCGCTAATCATGCATTTTCGGGTGCTATTCGGTCGGAAACCTGCCCCAGCGGAATAACGACTTCTGGAAACATCGGGGGAGCCATCGATGGGTCCGGCTATCGGCTCGCCAAGAATGCAAGTGGCTTGAGTATCCCCCAAGGACCTGTTCTCGATAGGAAGGGAAATACATTTGCAGTGCCGGTAGCGCCCTCAGGTCCCGCTTCAGTGAGCGATACGAACGGCAACCAAGTGACGGCCAGCAAGAGCGGTGCTTTCACTGATACCACCGGAGCACAAGTTCTTACTATTACCGGTAGCGGTACTGCCTCTTCCCCGAAGGTGTTCTCGTATCCTACCTATGGTACGAATCCAAACGGCACTAGCCCGCCTTCAGCAAGCGCGACCATCTATTACAAGACATATCAAGTGCAGACGGCATTTGGATGCAGTGGTCCGGGAGAGTACAACCTGTCAGCAGACCTTGTTGACCACATCACCCTTGGGGACGCCAGCACTTACAAGTTCACCTATGAACCGACGCCGGGCCATAGCGCGAACGTCACCGGACGCTTGGCATCGATTACCCTGCCGGCGGGTGGGATTATCTCCTACGCCTATACGGGCGCTAATAACGGAATTAACTGCGCGGACGGCACGCCGACCGGTATTACCCGCACCACTAGTGACGGAAGTCGCGTCTACGTACGTAGCCTGATAACCAGCAACACCAGCCGAACCGATATCACCGACGGCTACGGGAATCATTCTGCCTTTAACTTCGTGACCTCTGGGTCGCCGACCTCCTTCTATGAGACCCATCAGACAGTCTATGACGGCGCAATCAACGGTTTACCACGAGAAGAGCTCTTGAACTGCTACAACGGTGCTGCAACGCAACAATGCGCCACGGCCGCTCTGACCCTGCCAATTACGAAAATTGACACCTATGAGAACTTGGATGGGATCCAGCACGGCTGGACTTCTACTTACAACCAGTTTGGCCTTCAGACGGAACTCGACAGCTATGATTTCGGCGGAGCCAGTCGGGGAGCGCTGTTGCGGAAGGAGGTGTGGACTTATCCCGCGTCTGGCATTGCGAGTCTGTTAGCGTCGGATACCGTCACCGATGGAAGCGGAAACCAACTCAGTCGGACCTCCTACCTGTACGATGAGACGACGGGAACAGGACATGCTGCTCTATCGCAAACTTCGGGACTTCCCCAACGTGGAGGCCTGATCGGTGCTCAGCGAGGAAATGTCACTACGATCACTCAATCGAACAGCTCGACGCCGCTAACCACTGAGCTGTCCTATGAGGACACCGGGAACCCTTTGAGTGTGACTACGCAGAACGGAACATCGACCTTCAGCTACGATCCCCCCACACATGGCTTCTTGAATAGGGTCACCCCGCCAACCCCGACGAGCGGGGTGTCTCTTTATACTGGCTCAAGTTACGACGCAGCCACTGGAGTTCTGTTAACGACCACCGATCTTAGCTCACAGGTGACAACCTATAAGACATACGATGCGTTGCTGCGGCCGCTGGAGATCGACAATCCCGGCGACGGGGCAACGTATAACTTTTACTCGCCGGGCCACAGCAGCGTGTCAAAGACGCTGAGCGCCACGGAAACGGCTGAAACCGTGATCTTCTACGACGGCTATGGGCGTCCAAACCGGCGAGCCATTATGAATGGCCAGAGCGCTAATCCCTGGTATCTCCAGGATACTTGCTATGACGCAAATGGGAACGTAGGCTCCGTGTCCTACCCATATCAGGGCTCCGAATTCCAGGCTCCGCCCAAGTGCGGCGGGGGTGGGGCGGACGATGTCTATGCGTACGACTCACTAGGAAGAGTCACGCAGATTACCCACTGGGATAGTAACGACCTTATTCGGTACACTTATGCCGGACGAGCCACTCTGGCGACCGATGAAAATGGTGTCAGCCGCATCACCCAGGTCGATGGATTGGGCCGGGTCACGTCGGCCTGCGAGGTCTCCTCTTCCACACTAGAGGGGGTTGCTCCGGTTGCCTGCGGCCAGGATATCCCCGCCACGGGCTTTCTGACCTCCTACTCCTACCCCACGGCTAGCGGGGGCAATCAAGTGACAATGGTCGCCCAAGGCTCGCAGACCCGCACATTCATTACCGATTCCCTGGGTCGCCCTGTGTCGGTCACCGAGCCGGAGCGAGGCGCGACAAATTATCAGTATGCCTACAACGCTACGGGACTCAAGGTAACCCGAACTCGACCAGAAGCGAACCAAACCAACCCGGCCATCCTCACAACGACGACGACCCAGTATGATGCACTTGGACGGGTGGTTTCTGTTGGGTACGTGGACAACGGTGTTCCATCCGCATCTACATCAAACAAGAGTTTCGTTTACGACACGATTTGCTGCACGACGAACAATCTGCAGTACGTTAGGGGCCGGCTGGCCGTCATGGGAGCCTTTGTCGGAACGGCAACTACGAATCATCCTGCCGCTTCAGAGTTCAGCTATAACGTGAGGGGCCAGATAGTGAATATGTGGAACTGTGCTCCGTCGACGTGTGGCACGGCGAAGCAGGAGTCGCGTCCGCTGGGCTTTACCTACGATTGGGCGGGTAACCTGACCTCCGAAGGAGACGCTGTCAGTGGACAAGTCGCCTACACTCGCTCCCCGGCCGGCGAGGTGACCTCGATCAACAACAACAGCTATAACCTGACCGGTGGAACCGGCGGATCGACACCCATCGCCTCAAACATCATCAATGGACCAAACGGCCCGGTCAGCTACACTTTAGGTAACGGCCTTAATCTCTACAAAGGCTACGACTTCATGGGGCGGCCAGACGGGCAGTGGCTGTGCAGAGGAGGCCCGGCGGCCGCATACTGTGCCAGCGGGGGGACACAAGCCTTCGGTCAGGGCGAGACCATCAAGGGCTCGCAGGTCTCCTACGTGGGCGATACCGTTCTGGGTCTCTCTACCAATTACTCCTATGACGAGTTCAACCGGCTCAGCGCCCGTACCGTGACGAATGGAGTCGCCAATCAGAACTACACCTACAGCTATGACCGGTATGGCAACCGATGGTCGCAAAACGGCGCACCTTCCTTCAGCGCCTCCTTCGACGCGACGAGTAACAAAATCAATAGCGGCGGCTATACTTACGACGCGGCCGGTAACATGACCAGAGACGGGTATCATAGCTACACTTACGACGCGGAGGGCAACATCGTGAGCGTCGATGGCGGCTCAACCGCGTCCTACACCTACGACGCACTGAACCGAAGGGTGAGCGTGGCTACTCCCGCTGGAACCAGTGAATATTCTTACGACTATGCGGGAAGGCGCATCTCCACCTGGAATGCAGCCACGAACAATGGTACCGATGGCCGCATGTATTGGGATGGGCAACAGATCGCCTTTCGTTCCTCTGACAACGCTACCTACTTCGAGAACCAGGATTATATCGGCACCGAGCGCATCCGGACTGACCATAACGGCACGACGTCTGCAACCTACAAGTCTCTGCCCTGGGGTGATGGCTACGTGGCCAGTATCCTCAATAGCGAGGCCGATGTAGACAACTTTCACTTCGCTGACATGGAGCAGGACAGCAACGACGCCGGCGCACCTATGTCCGAACACGCTCAGTTCCGCAACTATTCCTTCTACCAGGGACGTTGGCTCTCGCCTGACCCTTACGACGGGTCGTACGATATCCCCAATCCGCAGAGCCTTAACCGATATGCCTATGTGCTGAATAATCCGCTGAGCTTCTTCGATCCAGCCGGCCTGCAAGACGGCGATCCAAGTCACCCGAACTGTGATGATGATGACACGGTTTGCGTTAATGGGGGTGGTGGCTTCTATGGCGGTGGCGATGGCGGAGATGGTGGAGCTAGTGGCCACGGCGGCTCCGGAAGCGGTTCAGCCCCAAATAACGACTGCACAGATAACGCAGTTAACCAAGTTGGTGGAAATCTGCAGCAAAATATACAGGTTTCAAAAGTGCTTAATGCCATGTTCTGGACTGCTGCCCCAGTGGGAGCAGTGAATGCATTGGCAATATATTTTGGTTTAGTGCACACCGGCGGACCATGGGACTTCAAGAATTCTTCTGGCCCTGGAACGCACGACCAACGCGTCGCCGCTGGGAACGTGAACTACGGTGCAACATGCTTTATTGGTGACGAAGCATGTCAATATGCCGCTGGTCTATACGGCAAACTCAGCGGCAACCCAGGAACGGCAGCTACACACTTTGATATTCCATCGGACAATCAACAGATTCAACAAGGGCAAGCTATCAAAAAGAAAGGCTGCTGAGCATGAGCAACGCAATGACTGCGACTCGTCAAGCGAAGAGGCTACTCTCCTTCGTACTGCTTCTTATCGCAATTCCCCTAAGCACGATCGCAGTTGGTGGCTGTGACTCTGCCGACTATACGGTCGTGAGGGAAGTCAAATCGCCTGATAGCGCAATCTCTGCACTACTTGTACAACGCCGCGGCCACGACTCTCTTTCCTCGGATGTGTTTTATGTTGTCTTGGTAGATCATCACCACGACCCAACCGACCTACCTAAAGCAATACACGATAAGCCAATTCTCGTCGCTACACACGGCCATGACGTGGAACTTCAATGGATTAGCACCGGTCGCATTAACGTGGTATGTGCAAACTGCGGAATTCAGAAGATAGATGTGATTGAAAAGAGAGATAAATGGGATTCCATTGATGTGACATTTGTCGGACTCCCGCAAGGAACTGCGACGACGACCTAGAAGTAGTGCCCCAAGTAACTTCCAGCGAATGCCTCTTCCCGTAAACCATCTGAATTGCACCACGAGCACTGGGGCTAGCTTCCCCGCTCCGCCAGGATTCAGCGTCAGCAATATAGCCGCAAACGGAGCGACCAATGGGCTGTCAGGGGCGGGAGCCGCTGTTGGGCAAGGTGGATACTATGACTTCCAGCGTTTCCAGGTAGGTTCCGTCACGCAATTCTTCTCTGGATACACACCGGTAGCCAATGTCGCAGTAGGAGCCTACGTTCAAGGGACGGGAGCGCCACAATGGGTGGCCAGCTTAATCTCGAACACTTACGCCTTCTTCAAATCCTCAAACGGAGCCACTGCTCAGCAGGCGCAGTTTAGAAATTTGGGCTTCTCTCTGGCTGCTGGAAAGGGGACATATCATGTCAACCATCAATACCCTAGATCGCTCATCAGGCAGTTCCGCGAGGCCCCTAGACATCGCGTTCATGGCCGCCAACGTAGTCGGCATCGGGCTCTTTACCTTCGACTTGCATCTCGCGGCTGGCGAATACCGCAGGAGCATGGGATGGTTCCTATCGCCGGGGAGCCCTTCGTCTGGGCTCTAGCTCTGCCGGCGCTGGGAGTTTTTTTCGTGGCCGATCTTGTATGGGGAGGCTTGCTCTTACGCGGTGGAGGGTCCAAGAGAAGGCTCTGGTGGCTCGTCACTGCGGCGGTATGGCTACTTGCCATCGTTGTAGACTTCTCCCGTCACTGATCGTCAAGCCGCTCCCAAATGGTGTCTTCGCAGCAAGGCCGTCTCTTCGGGGGCGGCCTTGCCCCAAATGTATTCGGCCACCCTGGCCGGCCGCCTGCTGAATGCTGACACCTGTCTTTACACCATGACCCCCCGATGAGCACTTCATCCTCGATCAGCATCCGGCTCACCCGCAGGTGACTATTGCCGCAGGTTTTTCAGGGCACGGATTCAAGTTCTCGAGTGTCATCGGAGAGATACTTGCGGACATGGTCGCTGGGGTCGCGCCAGGTTTTGACCTGAGCCTGTTTTCTATCGGCCGATTTCAGGCGGTTTAACTTTTCTGGTCCGTTAGCCGTATGCTCATTCGCATAGAGACAACATCAGGCCAGCTCCTTCCTCCTATGGACTCATTGACTGAGATCGTATAATGGTATCTGTTACAGCATGAGCCGCTTGGCCAGCTGTGTCTTCAGATAGTCCGAGGGGCCTGCCTCTGAATTCTCATTGGACGATTATGAGCAATGGGACTACATTCCGCAAACGGAGTGAATTTGGGCTATCTGGCCCACTACCTGCCATGGCCCGAGGAAGCATGTGCGTATGATCCGTCGAGGGCATTGCCTCACCTGTAAGCCGCGCGTCAAAGAGAAGATCCGTTTCGTAAACAAGCTGTTCGACATCTTCGCTGTCGCTGCCTGATCGAGCGTCGCACCGAGTGAATGCGACCTGTGAAGTTAATGAACAGAGCCTTATCGCGACAGAACCTCCTAACGCACATGCCACATACAACGGCGTTTTATACAAGCTCGATGAGTGACAATGGCTCCTGGCCCAGACGTTCAAATTCGGCCCGATCAGTGGCCGCATGAGGCATATGAAAGAAGGTACTGGTACACACTCTCCAAAGGAATTAGAGCTGCAGATAAAAATGGCAATCTGGAAGGGCTTAGATTCCTACATTCAGCAGCAGAACCTTAAAGGATTCGAACTAGCGAAACTGCTCCAGACTTCTCCAGCTTCAATAAGCCATTTACTCGCTGGTAGACTGACACAGCTCAGTATTTCCGCATTGATTAATTTTGCAGCGCACGTTGGACTGCTCATAGAGGTTAGCGTTTCGGCTCCGTCATTTCATCGGCCTGCTTCCAATTCCAAGCCCTCGGCCGAATCAAATATTCAGGAAGAATAGCGACGAGTCACGCTGGCGGTTAGAGATCGTCAAGCCGTGCCAACGGGCGTTCAAGATCATAGGCCTAACCTAGATCGTGGAGCGCAGCGTTGCTTCGAAGACGACGCGCACCGGGTGCTTCAGGCCATGAAGAAAGTCAGACTCATCATTGAGTCGGAAGCGGCCGACAAAAGAAGCGGTCGCTCCATCGAAGGTAGAGGCCAAATTCTGGGCTTTATAGCTTTCTTGAGTGCAATCGGTCCTTGGGCTTTATATCTGGGTCAGATTGCCGTAGCGATCGCGTGTTTCACGACTTTTGTCCTTGGAGTCGTTGGCATGTTCATAACCGGCCGAGCGAAAAATACTGACAAAGAACAGGACTGAACAGGCAGACTCAACGTTGCTTTCGATGAGGGAAAGTCTGCGATAGTCCCACCCAAAGTGGGACCTCCCTCTGCCGTAAGGCGGCAAGGGACATCGAGCAGATCAAGTTTTTGCTGGGACACTCCTCTATCCAGACGACGGAACGTCATCTGGGTTCTGAGCAGGAGATCGCGGTGGCGGTGAACGACAGTTTGGGCCTTTGATTCCAAGCAAAACAATTTCGAAGGATCTCATGTTGAGGGAGCGGTTGATCCAACGGAGTGCGAGCCGGATCTCCTGCTGAGCGTGATTCTTTCGATCAAGCGTTTCCGCGGAGTCAGGTTTTTGTTGGATGTACTAAACAGCCAAAGGCATTCAACCTTTCATGTAACGGCTTCGCCCGGCGCTTAACGCTATGTCAAATAGTTAACATAGCGGTGCAACTCTTCATTGACCCCACGCAACATATTTACTGCGTAAACGCTGCAGGTATAGACCCGAACGCGATCGTACGCTGCTCTCAACGCGGATTGATTCTTTTTTTCGCAAAGAGAGCTTCATCACCGCCACACAGTGCAGCAGAAGCGGCTGTAGATCAATTGCGCACGGCGGGCTTTTCCCACGACTACGTCTCTGTTCTCAAGGCCGATATACAGGGGGTGGAATGGGAATCCTTGAGTACGAAGCGAAGCGTTATGAGGGGCGTGGTTTCTGTTCATTGGGAACATTCTGAAGAAAATAAGCCGGGCCACGAAATCCTTAAACAAGCCGGCGAAGGATATTGTGTCGTCGGGCGAAAAAGCCGTCAGTACGCACACCGAGAACACGGCGGAACTGAACAATCACGGCGTTGACGTTCCGACCAGAACCTACTAGCTCGCAGTTCGAGAATTCCGCGGGACGGAAACCAAACCGGGTCCGGGTCGACCGGCCTCTCCACGAAGGGAGGGCGTCGGTCTGGTAAAGAGAACTTGCACGCCGCTCCCAGTGCCGCCGCTGCCGATCTTGAGGCTGGAGTGCAACAATCCTTGATGAGAGAACATTTTCGCCTCCCTCCAGAAAGGCTTTATGCTCGGTAAGCTTTGGGATCCAGCGA
The DNA here is from genome assembly GCF_003330725.1 of Acidisarcina polymorpha. NCBI lineage: Bacteria > Pseudomonadati > Acidobacteriota > Terriglobia > Terriglobales > Acidobacteriaceae > Acidisarcina > Acidisarcina polymorpha. The sequence continues at coordinate 11,368 of NZ_CP030844.1, forward strand.
CAGCCCGAATTCTTTGTACAATTGTCCTTTGCGCGGCTATGCTCGCCTTACTATACGGTGCCCGCGACACTCTTACCTTGTTCCTCTTTGCAATTCTGTTTGCCTACTTTATAGAGCCGCTTGTGGGACGCCTAGAACTGCGGCTTCAAGGTCGGATTAAGGCAATTGTCGTAGTGTACCTTTCGTTGATTGCCATCTTGACTTGTCTAGGGTTTGCCATCGGGCCACGAATCCTGGAGGAAGGAAGATCCCTTGCGATCAGCCTGCCCTCACTGTTCGATCGAATCAGCTCGGGTCAATTAGTGACGCAGGTAAGCGGAAAGCACGGCTGGAGCCAAGATCACCAGGCTCAGATTCAAAGGTTCTTCCTAGCGCATCGTTCCGAAATATTGGGATACGCAGGTGCTGTAGGAGCAAAGCTCGCCGAGCCGGTAAAGCATCTGTGGTGGCTCATCCTCATTCCGATCCTCAGTCTCTTCTTTCTGAAAGATGGAAAGATGTTTGCCAGAGAGATCGTCGATTTAGGAAGTGATGCAGGAGACCGCAGTACGCTTCGCGGGATAATAGGCGACGTAAACGTCATGCTTGGCAGTTATATTCGTGCGCAGTTGATCCTCGCCTCACTTACTGTGGTCTCCTACACGGTATTCTTGAGCTTCATGAGGGTGCCGTATGCCTTCATACTCGGACCCATGGCGGGGATCTGCGAATTTATCCCAGTTGTAGGGCCGGCTGTGGCTGCCGTCACCATCTGTGCCATTGCCGTTCTCACCAGCTATCCCCATCTAATCTGGCTGATTATTTTTTTGGGAATTTGGCGAGTGGTCCAGGATTACGTAAACGGGCCGAAGATTATGGGCGAATCGCTCGAAATATCACCGGTCGTTCAGATATTTGGAGTGCTCGCTGGCGGGGAAATCGCAGGAGTCGTTGGAGCGTTGATCTCCGTTCCGGTTCTCGCCACTCTGCGGATCCTGTGGCGAAGAATGAGTCGTGGTGTAAGACGCACGGACGCACCTCTGGTCCCCCAGCCTCCAATAAACGGTCGAGCTGTCCATGTCGTTTCAAATGTGAAGAGCTTCAGTAACGAGGAGAACGAATGATGGATTCAAAGCCTTATTTGAAGGTTCTGCAGTCGGCAGCTCCAGCATGCATTCTTGCCGTGGAACTCATTCTGTCAGTAACGCTTACTGGCTGCATGGTAGTGGGCGGATACAGCAGCGGAGGAGGGTGGTTTCTCTGGCCCGGCGGTTTGGGCGTTGTCTCTATGATCTTGCTAATTCTATTTGTCATGCGCCGGCGAAGATGATGCTGCCGTCCTTCAAAAACCAGTTGAGTGAGAGGCAGACGGTCGCTTGGTTTATCCCTCGTCTGTAAGGCTCCGTCCAGACGAGATGGATCTCCCCGTCCTATGGTAAACACCGCTTCCAATGCAAACGCGTCGGGAACATACAGCACCACACGAGCGCGCTCGTGATCGAAGCCGACCATACCGTGTGCTCACCAGTTTAGTTTTTGAGCCTGCAGCACCATGCATGCGTACGTAGCTCCTGTGTCGAACGAGTGTGTCAGCGATGGATGTTCTTCGCCCGTCTTGGGGGAGCGGATGTTGTCTTCGATGCCGCGAATACCAGAGCCGATGCTTGCTTCGCCCATGCCTGATTGAACGGAATCAGAAGGCCCAGTAATGAGTTCCAGTGCGGCGTATCGCGCAGAGCGTAGATAAAGCGCCAGGCTGTGCGTTGAACGATGAGGCTGCCCGGCGTGCTGCCTCCAGCATCGTCAAAAGCATCTCTTCGGCGGTGGGCTCCGCGGTAAAAGCACGAGGGGACCAACGTTCAAGAAATACAGGATCGATGGGATAGTCGGCAATTCTTCCGTTCACGTTCATAAGGTCTTCTCTGATCGATGTCGTCTGGAGTTCTTCATCGCAGCCACAATGCCAACCCCAACGCAACGATCAGGAGAAGGCACAGGATGTAGCCGAGCAGTTGCTGCGGGTCGAGTCCCACCGGGTGGGAGACCTCCGCGTCGAATTCGGGGTCGTGCCATGCTGTCCCCGGGAAAACTTGAGCAAAAGCCAATCCCACCCAATAGAGCGATGCGGCTGCTGTTCCGGCGAAAAACCAAGGCAAGGTAAGGGGACGTACTGCGAAGACACAGCAGAGCGACAGGGTGCCAGCAAAGACACCCATCAGCATTGTCTGGCCGTTATGGAACTTGGCGTGAGGCGGCCAGTGTGGATTCTTCATGTGCATGCGTGCAGTGGCAGGAACCACGAAATCAGCAAACACTCCACCAAAACCGTAAACAGCTACAAATGCCACAATCCATTTCGCGATAGCCATATTCCGACTCCCGCAAGTTCAGATGAACTCTAACCTAAGAGAAATATCGAGAAATAGCGGCCAAACGATGGGCGAGATGTTTACTCCCGCGCCGCACTCCGCAGAGTGGCAGGCGTCACCCCAACCGCCCGGTGGAACGTGCTGACAAAATGCGATGAGGAAGCAAAGCCGACCAGCACCGCGACTTCATCAACGCACGCCCTGCCATCAAGTAGCAGCTCTATCGCCCACTCGATCCGCTTTTGCATCAGCAGCGCGTGGGGAGTTAGTCCCTCACTCTGACGGCAGACTTTGATGAAGTGATGGAGGCTGAGACGAGCGGCATCTGCAAGCTCAGGAACGGAGATGCCGTCGCTGAGGTGTCTATTCAACAGATCGAGCATGGCTCGTCTTGCCTGAGGCGCAAGACCCCCGGCCGACCTCTGGGTCTGCTTGTGCCCTTGGGCAACGCTTTTCGCGAGGGCAACGACAGCTTTCTTCAGTTGGGCGTCCGACCCATGAACGGAAGAGGCTACCAAAGCTTGGGCAGCCGAGGCCTGCAGCTCACGATAGGTAAGCGGCGAAGCATCAGCAGGTCTTGCCCCGCATGTGGCTGCGAGTTCAGGGCTGAACAGCAGATGGAGAGTATCCGCAACCCCGAAAACGCGTATCCGCTCCGGCCGCTCTGTGAAAGACGTAATGACGGTTCCTGCCCGCACAACATGGCCGGATGAGTCCGCTTCTACTCCCTCACGGCTTACCTGACTTGACGAAAGTTGAAATACAAGGCGGAAAGTGCGGGATGCACTGAGGTTTATGACAGCGCCACGATGTCGGAAGCGAACCACCGCTGCGGATCCTCCGTAAGGAGCGTCCACCCAACGGAGTAGGGACGGAGTTCCTAGTTGGATCGTGATTTCGTCCAGCGCCTGGATGCGTGACATAGAGCCCGTCCCGGTACAAGGGTATACCGCGCCCCGCTCTCGGTCGTAGATCTAGGAAAGCGGAAATGAGAACTGCTTCCACTTCCTAATCATCTCTGGGATGGCGCTAAATCTCTAGTGCCATATCGACAGCGCTCCACTTTGCAGCGGACGACGAAGTCGTGAATGCGGGATGTAGAGCCTTGGAACACAGTCGATGATAGCGGACAAAAGGAGAATATGTCACTGTGGATCAAACCACAAGGTGGACGAGCTACTTGCCCGTCCACCTCTAGCCGACGACTACTCGTCGTCGGCCCCGTCCGTGGGGTCATCGGCTGCCTCTACTTTTGAAAGCCGCTTCATGCTGATGGCCTGGATCTCGGCGATCGTGTGCTTGAAGGGAGTGCCTTGAACGTCGCTTTCGACCTCGCGATATTTCAGTTTCCCCTCTACGCTGAGGAGCTGCCCTTTCTGGAGGTTCCTGGCAAACTTTGCGAGATTCTTCCAGGCATAGACGCGATGCCATTCGGTGCGGGTTTCGTACTCGCCTTTGTCGTTCTTCCAGCTCTCCTGGGTGGCGATTGAGAGGATGACGTACTCGTTCTTGTTCTGGGCGGTTTTGGCTTCTGCGTTCTGTCCGAGTCGGCCGATGAGAATGACTTTGTTGTACATGGTGTTTAGGCTCCGTTTCTTTTGGTTGTGTCCGCTGTCTGCGGTACACGCTTGCCCGGAGGGTGTGCCGTCGCGACCCACTCCCTCGGCGAGTGGAAAGAATCTGCGGAAGGGGCCCCAGACTTGCTATGGGGGAGGAGTCCGCACCTCGTGAGAGGCGCTTCAGCGGATTCTTGGAAGGAGAGCGTGCGTCCGAAGGGCGTGGGTGTACTGAGCGCGGCACGCTGAACGCAGACAGAGAGACAAACCGGAAGGGAGCTTTCCTGTTCAACAGACTTCTCTCATGGCGCAAGTCGCAGAAGCTAAAACCGCCCAGAAAACTTGAAGGGAGTCATCATACCCTCCCTTGCTGGTAAGAACGACAAAGGCGAGTACGAAATTCGATCCTATCGCTCGATCCATCTTCTCGCCTTGTCCATGGTTCTCCGGATGTACGCGGCTCGTCTGGGGGGCTGGAATGGTAACAGCGGAGTGAAGCTGTTGCCGGCGCAGATCGCGAACGATGCTGTGGACGAAGCTTCTCCTAAGATTGAAGCAAGTCGGCTTCAGGTTCCATTCACGTGGAGTTTCCCGGTAAGGCATTGTTGACCGTCGATGGAGCTCCGCACGCGGAGCCGCCGCGCATCATCCTGGAGCATCTTCTTCGGTGATTGAGCTTAGAACGGGGACGCGGGTGTGTGTCGTGGCCGGGGTGACTGACCTTCGGTGCGGCTTCACTTCCATATCGGCAGCATGAACTGGTTTGGGCCACCTGAGGGATAACCAATACCGGGTGCTGCGATATGACGCTCCGGCAGTGCTGCGGGAGGATAAGCGAGCCACACGTTGCAGTAGAACGGAATGTTGAACTCGCGCTTACCCGCTTCGGCTACTGCGTTTACGTAGCGAGCCTGATGCCCAGGCCTAAAACGATTCATCCGCCACACCGGGAAATACCTCGCTCCACGTCCCGGACGCTTTCCGAGCGCTTTGACAAGCTCAGCCGGCACCTGTTCTCCAAACTCGCGATTTGAGTCGGTCGAGTAGTCGCGAGCCGCGCCGCTTGATTGGCCCCGACCTGTATTCAAGTGATCCATCCTTTTATCTGGGGATTCTGGACACGTATGCGCGGCCCGACAATCCACTCTGGATCCCAGAGACCGGCCAGGGAAATGAATATGCGCCTTATTTCTTCGCGGCGCTGGGTCGGGGAGCCATAGGCTTTTCCCCTTTTGGAATCGATTGGGTAGGACGCTTGCCGGACGGAGTTGTGCCCAGGGTACATGCTGCAAACTATGCCCTTGCGGGCTCCATGGATCGTACGCTGGCGAAACTCAACTTCGCGGGCAAGATCAAGACGATGATCGAAGCTGCAGGAGGCGCTGACCAACAGGTAATCTTCTATCCAAACAGTACACCTCTAAATGCTAGAAATTCTTTCGGGGCAAGTTCGCCTCCAGCGGATGATGCGCTCATCGACATTTCCACTCTCGCCAACGCGATGGTTTCTCCCGGAGAGGCGGGCAATGTTGCTACCCGCACAGCGGATCAAAGCGGAGCCTGGGTTGCCGAAGTCCGATTCGGATTTCCGCAGCGCGACGGTGAGGCAGCTCCTGGCTCATCCGACAAGTCGGGTCGGATGCTGATTGCTCAGATGAACCCCAATGAGTACCTGGTAACCGGCATTGGCGGAGCTGTATTCTTCCACCGTCCCGGTTATCTACCCGGCATTCGAATGCAGATCCTCAGCGCCGAAGAGGGTTACTTCACCCCATCTAGGGCGTCAGGTGCGCCAGAGGAGTGGCATCGGATTCGCATCCTCAATGGCGACGAGACGGATCGCAGTATCCGTTTTCCCGACCCACATGCAGTCCCGGCTAGAAGCAACTCTGCACCGCATGCCGGAGGGGATACGGAAGGCCCCCTCCTTTTCAGGACCGTCCTGTTGCGGTTCGCATCCTTTTGGACCGATTCTAGTTCCGCCACAGGACTGCAACAGGGCGCCCGCACAAAGGCACTCACGTCGGTATCCTGGATCGTACAATCTCGCTTTTTAGAGGCAAGAGTAAGCTCGTGAGCGAACGCGGTGAGCCTCAGTCCCTTGAGAGGACTCATCCCAGTGTGCCTTCGTTATGCAAAACCATGCGTAAATAGACTACTAGGACCCACGCCGCGCTTTTCGCCGGAGGGACTGTGGGGGCTCTCCATAAAGCCGCACAAAGGTGCGCCGCATGCGTTCGGGATCGTAAAATCCCACAGCGGAAGCGATACTTTCCACTGGCTCCGTGTCATTCTCAACCCGATTTCGTGCAACCTCCGCTCTTAGCCGTTCCACGGCCTTGGCCGGCGTCTCACCTGTTTCAGCCTTGAACAATCTGCCGAACTGGCGAGGGCTCAAGTGGGCAACTTCCGCGAGCCGCTCCAACGAGAGCGATTGCGTCAGGTGTTCCCTCGCATAGCTCAGGGCAATCCTGATGCGGTCTGTTTCGGGTGCAATTTCAGACATTGTGGAGAATTGTGATTGGCCGCCGGGCCTGCGGTAATAAACCACCAACTCCCTAGAGACCTCAAGAGCTATAGCGGCACCGTAGTCCTCCTCAATCATGGCGAGCGCCAGATCGATACCGGCGGTCACGCCTGCGGAAGTCCAGACGCGGCCATCTTTGATGAAGATTGCGTCGCTTTCTACGCGCACTGCTCCATGCTCACGCTGTAACTCGGCCGCTCTTCGCCAATGAGTCGTGACACGCAGTCCATCTAACAACCCACATTGCGCCAGAACAAAAGCTCCTGTGCAAACGCTCGCCGTACGCCTTGTCTTCGACGATGCAGATCGAATTGCAGCGCTGTCCGACGGCTTGAGCAGCCAACGCGCGCCTCCAACCACAATAAGAGTGTCAAAGCGCTTCCGATTCAGGGAAGAAGTTTCAACGGACAGTCCGAAGCTATTGCTGATTGGGCCGCCCGGCACCGACACCATGCGCATGCGATACGGCATTTGCTGGCTGTAACGCTCTGCCAGGGCGAACGCACTCATGGGACCTGCCAAGTCGAGCAGCAGGTAACCGGGATAAAGTAGAAAGCCGATCTCTTTAGCCATGGCGCAATTAGAGGGAACAACGTCCTTTACGCCATCCTAGCACGGGCGCAGACTCATACCTATGAATAGGCGAACGTTGCTCCCACGCTCTGCGGCCTTCGGTCATGGCCCGGTTATCTCGTCACTCCCAACGGAGACAGTGTTAGCTGCGACGAGCACGGACCCTGGCAGCGGCGCACCCGAACATCAACTGAAAGACAGATCAAATCCGCTAACCCTACCGCAGTGCGGGGTTATACCGGTAGCCTTTCCTATCTCCCAGGGTGTAGTGATCATTGATTTCTGTGGACCGTGGGAGGTCTTCAACTCCGCCGATCTTCCCGGCCATCAAGGAAAGGTATTCGAAACCTATACCGTCGCTGAGACTCTTGAGCCGATTACTGCAAGCGGCGGGATGAAGATCATTCCCAACTACACCTTCGAAACCGCGCCGCCACCCAAGGTCGTCGTCATCCCCGCACAGGGCGGAGCGAACGAAGCCATGCTGGCGTGGATTCGATCCGTCACCAGGGCAACCGATGTCACCATGGCGGTCTGCGTCGGTGCTTTCGTTCTGGCCGATACAGGCTTGTTGGCCGGAAGATCCGCCACCACCTTCCATAACGCATATGCACGATTTGAGGCGCGGTACCCCGATATCCACCTGAAGCGCGGAGCCAGGTTCGTGGAAGACGGCAATCTCGCCAGCGCAGGCGGGCTCTCGTCCGGCATCGATCTCGCGATTCGAGTCATAGAGCGCTACTACGGGCGGGAAGCAGCCGAGAAGACTGCATATCTGCTGGAGTATCAGGGCAAAGGTTGGCAGGACTCAAATTCGAACGAAATCTACGCAAAGTAAGCGGCCGAGGTCGTGCATCGGAATGCGATCACCGCCAGGGCTTGTAAGTCATCCAACATCAACCCCAAGGAGGCACACATGTTTGCAGTGATGGGAATCACCGGTAATGTAGGCGGAGCAGTCGCAGATACGCTTCTGCAGCACGGAGAACAGGTTCGTGGTATCGTCCGCGATCTTTCTAAAGCGCAGGCGTGGCAGGGTCGAGGCGTCGAAGTCGTCCCCTCGAACTACGACGATCTCCTAATCGAAGCCTTCCGCGGAGTCGAAGGCGTTTTCATCATGATCCCGCCAAACATGGTTCCTGAGCCCGGCTTTCCGGATAGCGTGGCCCGCATCGCGGCCATCAAGAAGGCGATCATCGCAGCCAAGCCGCCCAGGGCTGTCTTTCTTTCTTCCTGGGGTGCTGAGCAGCCCTCAGGTCTCGGTTTGATCACTCCAAATCGCATTCTCGAACAGGAGCTGGCAGACACAGGGGTTCCCGGTGCGTTTCTTCGCCCCGCCTGGTTTATGGAGAACCTTGTGTACAGCCTCTCCGGTGCTCGTTCCTCTGGCAATTATTTCTCCTTCTATCAGCCGCTCAAGCGTCCTTACGCGATGGTTGCCACAAAGGATGTCGGCGTCATAGGTGCGCAAACACTGCTGCAGTCCTGGCATCGTAATCGATTTATTGAAATCTCCGGCCCCGCTTCTTACTCGAGCGAGGACGCAGCTGCCGCGCTTGCAGCGGCGACGGGTCGGCCCGTCACTGCGGTCGCCGTGCCTCGGGAACAGTGGGTCGACACACTAGCCCAGAACGGCATGCCTGGCGATCGCTCCGGTGCCTATATAGAGATGGTCGACAGTCTGAACAGCGGTTGGATCCACTTCGGTGTTCCTGGGACGGAACAGGCCAAAGGCGGGATCGACCTAATTCCCACCGTAACTGCTCTCGCAGAAAAGTCCGAATAACCTGTTGATCCGGTCAGGATTTTGTCAACTCAAGGAGTATCCATGCATACCTTTCCCATTCATACACCCAGCTCTGCCCCTGCAGCGTCGAAGCCTGCCCTGCAGCAGTTGCAGGACGGGTTCGGTTTTATCCCCAACGTCGCGGGCGCGATTGCGAACTCTCCTGTCTTGATGAAGGCCTTTGCTGCCGTTTTTGCAAATGTGCACAGTGGCAGTTTCGCCGAAGACGAGATACAGGTCGTCCTGCTTACGGACGCGGTTGCCAATGCCTCCGCCTGGGCTGTTGCCTTTCACAGCACCTTGGCCCTCCGGAATCACGTGTCGAACGAAGACGTTAAGGCCATCCGGGAGCGTCGACTGCCAAGTCAACCAAGACACGCAGCTCTTTCCGTCCTCGCACGCCAGTTCATCGAGAAGCGTGGACACATCTCTGCTGCAGAGATGCAAACCTTCCTGGATGCCGGCTTCAAGCAAGAACACATCCTGGAGATCTTGACAATCATTGCTGCTTCAACCATCACGAACTACGCCGCGACCGTCGCCAACCCACCGCTGGAACCACAGTTCCAGGAGCAATCCTGGAATCCGGAGGCGTAAAGGAGATCGTCCCATCTGTTCGATGCTCGTTCAAAGAGCATCGCTGGAAAGACGCAATGGGCCTAAGCCGCCCACTCATGAACTCCCAACCAATCATCGTACTTGTTCATGGTGCGATTACTGACGCTTCCCTGTGGAGTCTTGTTGCCCGGCAATTACAGCGCAAGGGTTACACCACGATTGCACCGCTTTGCCACTGCGCGGCCTCCAAGCTGGCGCGGAGTACCTGTCTTCAATCCTTGCAACCCTCAACGGCCCCTTTGTGCTCGTGGGACATTCGTATGGAGGATCGGTGATCTCGCACCACATTCTCACCAGGCATTCCCTAAAATCGCTTGTGTTTGTTTCTTTGCCGTCCGTCATCCACGATGAGGATGCTCAAGGGTCGCCGAGGGACTTCTTCACCTCGTCGGTGCGCATTCCTGGCTTCACAGTCTTGCTTTGAGCTGCGGAGACGGTCGATGGATCGGCGACAACTTTGTCAATCGCTCTCTTCACGTCGTCCGCGGTCGCGGTGTCGAGGCCGGGGAATCTCACATTCAGTTCCGCCATCGAGGTCGAACTCCTCACTGTGGACACCACAACGCTTGGCGATGGCCAAGGAACCCGTGATCAGCCCGGCGATTGGAGCTTTCTACGCGGCCACCCAGGAGCTAGGAGTGGCGAACCAAGTGACGACGTTCACCATGTCGGACTTCAACCGCGCCTTTCAACCCAATGGGAACAACGGGAAGCGATCACGCCTGGGGAAGCAATCTCTTCGTGCTTGGGGCGCGGCGAAAGGCGGAAGAGTCTCCGGAACCATGCCCACTCTCGCTCTCGGCGGGCCCCTGCAGACCACTCGAGTGGCGTTGCTTAACAACGCCGGCTATGAGGTGGCAGCCGTTGATTCGGATAACGCCGCCTTGGCACTGCTTGAAACGGAGCACTTTGATCTCATCTTGATAGGCGGAATTCTACCATCGAACAAAAAGGCCTTGACCAGAGGCTTCGGGAGAGGTATCCACATCTTCTGGTCCTTAAGATCGAGAACAGAATGGATACGGATAACGTTTATCCATCGGAAATAATCGATTCCCAGCCGAATCATTTGATCGGAGTACTAAGACGCTTGCTCGGGGATGCGTTGACACTCAGCCCAATCCACGTTCCAAACCAGACCGGAACAGAAGGCCATCGTACCTGAGACTTTGGGGCATAGTGACCGGGTACAAAACCTAGGGTTATGGCTCTTGAGCGAGACTTTTTAACTTTAAAGCAGCTTAGTGGTTCGGTTGGTCAGTGCTATCTGTTCATGAATCAGTTTCAATCTACAGGCACAAGAAAACGGCTCCGGGAGGAGCCTTGTTTTCTTAGATTCACTTCGCCGAGGTGTTAAACAATCATTGGCCAGAAGATGGCGGGGGCTGAGCAATACTGCTCACGTGCCGTACTTAGCACCACCTCAAAACGAACTGAAAAGCTAGAAATGACAGTTTTAGTGATAGGGGCTGCACTGAGTTCGGAGCGCTTACTCAATGTCGTTTTGCATGACTGAGCGCAGGTGTTTTGACGGGAACGAAAGTTCGGAATTCCTCCGCTCCGATCAATTCTTTGCGGACAGACTCCGCTAATCGCGGCTCGTCCATTTCCTTCATAACGCTTAGAAGGGTCGCCTTTTCCCTTGCCGTAGGTTCTTTCCTTATCTTTAGCATTCCATCATCTTGATGCAAGTCGAGGACGAAGTCTGTACTGAATGGCTCACCTGCCTGAAGTGTGGTGGACTCGTGACCCCTGTTCGGCGAATATGTTGTATGAGAGCCGGCCGGACTGGACAAGAGCGTCACTGGCTTTGTCTTTTAATCCAAACTGGATGAGGCGGGGATTGTTATATTGCGAGGTGACTGTTCCGAATCCAGCACTCCCTAGAGTCGTATTCGGCCCCAAATACTGGTGTGTTGAAGAGATTGAATGCCTCCGCTCGAAACTGGACATTCAAGCCGTCTTTCAAGAACTGAGTGTTCTTGAATAAAGAGGCATCGATCGTGTCAGTTCCATCAGTTCGCAAGTTGGATGTCGTTCTGCTGACATTGCCAAATGTGTAAGGTGCCGGCTGAACGAAGCAGGACGCATTGAACCAGCCGCTTACCACTCTTTGATACTTTGAACCGGAGCTGTAAAGAGCTTTGTTTCCTACCCGACATAGTCTAAGCTTGCGGGGTACACCGTGAGAGAGACGGTGTGGAAGAGGATTCATGAAGAATCCGGCACAAACTGCATTTGACCCAGCAGCCTATCTCGCCACCGCCGGTCTCGGCCATGTGATTGTGCGCTTGATGGAAGGCGAAGTCTTCTTTTCGCAGGGAAGTCGCTGCGAATCGGTCTTTTACCTTCAAAAGGGCCGGGCCAGGCTCACGATTGTTTCCGCAGCCGGAAAAGAAGCCACGATCACCGTTTTCACGGCCGGCGACTTCATTGGAGAGGCATGCATTGCGGCGGCTGCCGGGCCGCATCTGGCGACAGCGACAGCTGTCACCGGGTGTGCTCACAAGAGCCATTCTTCACTCTGCTTTTAGGCGCTCTCCTCGCCAGCGAGAGTGGTGCCCAAGAGCCATTCTTTGACCTTGTTTGCCCACGGCGGCTTGCTCCCGTACTTCCGCTCGCACCACTTCGGCGCGGCCACGCGCCATATTCGAAATTTCGACACCTTCCGCAAAGCGTAAGCAAGTCCCTATTACCCAGCAACAATCTCAATTGTCATGGCCGATATGCTTATACTGCTTTTATGGCAGAATTCCAGCTTTTGCCTTCCGCCAGCTCGCTTTCGACCCTCCCACCGGGGTTCCCGCAGCCGGCTGGCAGGATCCTGACCTCAAACCCGCTCCCCGTGGTCTCTCGGGCGGCCCGCTTGGAGCCGGGAAGGGAAGTCAGGCGTTCCCGGCAGCGGGTGCTCTTCTGCCGCTGCGGGTCGGCCTCGATCTGGGCCCGCGGTCTCTGCCAGCGCTGTTACAGCCGGGTGCGGGCCGATGAAAGACACTTTGCCGGACTACGCGATCGGGTGCTCGCCCGGGACCGTCATACCTGCCAGGGCTGCCAGGCGACGTCGATCTCGACCGTCCTCGCCGTCCATCATCGCCAGCCGGGGGTCTCCTCACTTGAACTTCTGGTCACCCTCTGTCCGGCCTGCCATGCCTTAGTCGAACGCACTCAAGTGCTCTTTCGCGATGTGCCCGAACTTCTCCGGCGCCTCTGGCGGGAGCTCCATCCGGCGGCGAGCGAGCAGCTGCCGCTCTTCCTATGACCGGCCCCGCCCTGGTCCCGATCGCGCCGCCCGCTCCGGTAACTTTCGACTGGCTCCGGGCGATCGTGCTGGCCGGCGTTGCCTCTCCCTATTCGAAGCGCAATTACTCGCGGGCCTTCGACGAGCTGGGAAAGTTCCTGGATTCGATCGAAGAGCCGCTCTCCCGGGCGAGCCTGGTCGCCTACCGGGCCAAGCTCCTCGAGCGGAATCTTTCGGCTTCGACGATTAATGTCCAGCTCTCGGCGATCCGCCAGCTGGCCGCCGAAGCCCGGCGCAATGGGATCCTCGACTCCGAGACCGCGGCCTCGATCACCGATTTCCCCAATGTCCGCCAGCAGGGCACCCAGACGGGAAACTGGCTCAGCCGGGACCAGGCGAAAGAGCTGCTCGCCGTGCCCGACCAGGAGAAGCTGATCGGCAAGCGCGACCATGCTCTTCTGGCCCTCCTGCTCGGCTGTGGACTACGCCGTCAGGAGCTGGCCGTGCTCCAGTTTGAGGACATCGTCGAGCGCGAGGGCCGGGCGGTGATCGTCGACCTGGTGGGAACGGGAAGGCGCGTCCGGACGGTGGCCGTGCCTTTTTGGGTCAAGCAGAGCATCGACCGCTGGACTGCCGCTGCTGACATTCAAGATGGACCCCTGCTCCGGCCGGTTTCGAAGTCCGGCAAACCGGGCAAAGTGGCTCTCGGAGATTGGTCGGTCTGGTCGGTCGTCGAACGGTGCGCCAAGGAGATCGGCATCGCGAATTTCGGCACCCATGACCTGCGGCGGACCTGTGCGAAGCTGTGCCGGAAGTCGGGCGGCGACCTCGAGCAGATCAAGTTCCTACTTGGCCACTCGTCGATCCAGACCACCGAACGCTATCTCGGGTCTGAGCAAGAGATTGCCGTGGCCGTCAATGACACCTGGAGCTTTTAACACGAATTGCTCGGAAATGACCGCAGGGCTGGTGACAGCGGAGCATCTCGGTTTAATGAATTTCAGTTTAATGATAAGAATGGTTCTTTGTTGGAGTGTTTATGTCTCATGCGTCCCATGCGGCTCACGTCGCCACCCTGATTGATGATCTGTCAGACGTCTCTCTTGCCCAACTAGCCGATCTGAGGGAATATGCCCAAGCGCTGCAATTAGAGGAGGGGACCGTTCATCTCGAACGATCGATTCGTGACCGGGAAGCGCGCCGCGTCGAGTTGTTTTCTCTTTTGCAGCAGGCCGCCTTCGGGCCACCGTTGGAGTAAAGTCCCATATGGTCCCTGCTCTGCCACTCATCGATTCAGACGACCGAACGATATCTGGGCTTCGAACAGGAGATTGCCGCCGCCGTCAATGACACGTGGAGCTTATGAAGGGGAAGTGCCAGCAGACGCGAAAAGGGTATAGGCTGTTGGTCGCATTCAACATTTTGCTGAATGGACTTTATGACTACTCCGGAAAATGCACTGACAGAAGAGGAACGAAAGCTGCTCAAGGCAGCGGTCGCTCATGCCAACGCCAACCCCTCCGATTGCCATGTAAGGATTGACCGTATTTTATATGGTTTTCGAACCAACCTCACCGAATACGCCGAAGTCGTTACCGAACCCGCTGACAAAGAGAAATGGGAGACATCGTTAAAATGTCTCATCTCGCAGGATTTGTTGCGCCACGTCTCGGCAGGCAATCAGAGCTGGACTTATGCGGTCACCGACAAAGGATTTGCTGCGGCCGAGTAGAGTGCTTTCCCGAGAGAGAATGCCTTCTCGCCAGATACCCGGTCACGGCTGCCGGCCAGGTGATAGAGATAAATTTTCCTTCGGCAGTTCGGCGCGCTGCCGGGCTGCCCGGGACTTTCTCATAACTTTCTAGCCTCACTGGTGGAATCGTGGGTAAAGCGACAACACATGGCCGTGGTTTTACCTGCCATCGTTCTTATCTTTTGAGCGTCTTGTTCGTCGAAAATGTATTCAAAGCGGTTCGACGCGACCTCGTATCCAAGAAAGTTAAGCTTCGGAGCGTTTCTATGACCCATTAGCAATTACGCTGAGAGCCTGCAGAAAATACATAAGGAGATCTTCTGCCTGCTGCTTTTCATCTGCCCTTTATTGATCATGTGCATGAGTTCGATGCCTGAGAGAAGGATGCGAGCATAGCGGAGTCTTTGAAGCCGAGCATCGGTCGGGTTCGACATTTCATCGCTCGGTGATCCTGTTCGACGATGTTGTTCAGGTACTTGGCCCGGCGGATGACGATCGGCTTGCGCCGCCCGGCGTTGACGGACTCGAGAGCCGCCATATTCGAGCCACTCTATCGATTGTCACCTTCCCTGGTATGCCGCTCCATTCCATTGCCTGTTCGAAGAATCGGCGTGCTGCGGCTTTGTCGCGATGCGCCCGCAGCAGCTAATCGATGGTGTCACCTGCCTTGTCTACGGCACGATACAGATACTTCCACTCACCCTTCACCTTGATATAGGTCTCGTCCATCCGCCAACTTCGCCCAACTTTGCGCTTGGAGCGCCGAAACGCCTTCTCGAGCACCGGCAGCACTTTAATCGCCCAGCGGTGCACCGTCGAGTGATTGACAGAGATCCCGCGCTCGGCCATCATCTCCTCCAGATTCCGAAGGCTCAGCGGATAGGCACCGTACCAGCGGACACAAAGCACAATCACATCCAACGGATAGTGCAAGCGTTTCAACACCCTGGCCAGCAATGGATTCAATGCCTGCTTCATCGTTCGCCAACTCCTCACAGTCAGTGCAAAGGTTAGCAAACCGTCCTACTGCGACAAAACTACAAGCTGTACATAGGGACGAATCTGCTGATCCGGACTAGAATCCTGGCAGATGCATCGTTGGGTATGCCGCTATAACGTCGCCCCGACCGGGACTCGCGGACTGCTGCAAAATATAGCTGTCTTATCGTGTAGCTCGGGCCTCCACGGAAGGCAGCTGTGGAAAAGGAGCGTGCGGCTCTTGCTGGTACCAGTAGGCAGTGGAAGCGAAGTCATCGTCCAGAGGTCGATACGTTCCATTAGGCCACCAGCCGAGGTCCTGAATAACGACCTTTAAGTCTTTGTGGAAGACTATCGGATCGAGCACGTGCCAGCGGTAGAGGCTCCATTCCATGCCGACATCATATTCTTTGCTTTTATGTTCGAGAACATTTCCCAGGTAAAGCGTCGAATATGTTGCAGGAAACCCCCAGTCCGCTCCGAAGTAGTCTTCTGTTCCAGTGCCGGCGAGGGTGGGGAAAGAGGTGTCGCCGTCGATGAAGAACTTAACCTCTCCTTCGCCTGCCCATCCTTTAGCAAGCTGCATCCAAGACAAAAATGTCCCGACATACTTTCCTTCACCCCGAACACCGTCAAGAATGGTAAACACCGGATTGCTGCGGTCGACCAGCGCATGCCGCCACTGCGCATGAAAGTATCCAGCGGACTCCGGGACGGGGCCTAGCTGGTAGTCAATCTGATAAGTCAATAACGGTAGTTCCTTATCGCCGTCGTTCGTGAATGTGATCCGCGTGTGTTTGCGAAAGGGCATTGGCCAGTAGCAGTTCATTGAGGCCATGGGGTTGTCGACAACCATAGCCGAATTAACAGGGGCAAAAGTCTCGTGTCCGATAGCAAAGAAATCCGATAGTGGAACTTCGACTGATGGAGTCGGCTCATTGTCCCAATAGAATCGCAAGATGCTCGCGCGCCCGACACCGTGAAAATCCTGGCTACTGGCCATCCAAATGTGTTTTATTGTGCCAGGACCGGAAACGTCCATGATGGTGACCGTCGAGTGAGCCGGCACTTTGATGAAGGGACGCACCTTCCAACCGCGACCGAGCTCTGCAGCCGCCTTTGAAAAGGAGAGATCGGGATCGGATGGATCCGGGGTAGCCATGGCCCCCTTTCCCTTCTCGCCGGTGGGATTCTCCGGCGACACCATCCGGGAAACAACATTGGGACTCAGCAGATCGATAGCGGAGCCGGTTCCCGGGTCACTGGCTTGTGCAAAGGTAGCGCGGTCGCCAAATATAATCACGAGCGCACCCAGCAATGCTGGGCTGATTAGAAGTGCACGCTTTAAAGAAGTAATTTTGCTCAATGAACGGGGAAAAAACAACCGATTTTGAGTAATCGTACTGCAATGCCAGACCCGTGATGCACAAGACATGCGATTCTCTCCGTTAGGTGGTATGGGCTCCAGATCTAGCTCGCCGGGCAAAGAACAATAATTCGACGTTGCTGTCTTTGCGGTGGAAGGCTTCGTGATCTTGAAAGAGACCTGTATCACGAACCCCTGCTTACACGATCGAATGAGACGTAAAGCACCGCTTCGCCGTTATCGACAAATTGAAGTGGCCATTATGTTCCTCGAACTGAAAAGTTCTTAAAAATACTTGACAACCGTAGTAGCCACCAAATATATCCTTGAGCGGAAGATTAGACAACGTTAACTTTACCGAAAAAGTGAACGTTCGTGAATGCAATGAGTTTGAGGGAGGGTGGAAGTGGCAGAACATAACAGGACTTTCAGCGAGCCAGGCTCGGCTAAAAACAAGAGGGTTAGTTTGGCATGGAGTGATACGTGGACTGCGTTAGCTTGGGCCTGCTTGTTTCTCGTCGGTCTAGCGACCCCACCCTCAGACATCCTTGCGCAAGCATTCGTAAACGGTGCAATTACCGTCTCCGTGATGGATTTGGCGGGGGCTTCACTGCCGGACGCTACGTTGACATTGACAAACATCAGCACGGCAGCCGTGATCGTCGAAAAATCTGATGCTTCTGGAATAGCCAGATTCGTTAACCTTCCTCCAGGTAACTACAGGTTGCAGGTTGACCACGCCGGCTTCGGGGCAATTTCTCAGTCGCCCATCGTTGTAGAGATCAACAACACAGTACGCCTCAGTATCACTATGCAGGTCGGATCCGTTGCGCAGCAGGTTCAGGTGACGGCAGAGACCCCGCTCTTGCAACCTGAGACTTCCTCGCTCGGCCAGGTTGTTCAAGAGCGCGCCACCAACGAACTACCGTTGAATGGCCGAAATCCGATCGCTCTCGTAGAGCTGGTTCCCGGCGTGATTCCCCAAGCAGGCGCCGGCCAGAACCCTGTGACAGGGAACTCGTTTGCGCCCGGGAACTTCCAAATCAACGGCGGAGCGGCAAACCAAAGCGCGGCCTATTGGGATGGCGTTCCAATGAATGCCGCTGGGTACAATAACGAATTGGCAATCGTTCCTACTCAGGACGCGCTAAGCGAGTTCAAGGTGCAAACCGCAAATCTTCCAGCCGAATATGACCGGTTCGCTGGCGGAATCGTGAGCTTCATTACTAAGTCTGGAAGCAACAAACTGCACGGCGAGGCGTACGAATACATCCGCAACAAGGTCCTGAATGCCAACAACTTCTTCAACAACAGGGAAGGCATTGCCAACCCGCAGTTTACCCAGAATCAATTTGGCGGAAACTTGGGCGGCCCCATTCGTAAAGAAAAATTGTTCTTTTTTGGAAGCTACGATGGATTTCGGATTAGGCAGGGAGTTCCCTATCTGTTAACTGTGCCCACAGCAGCGGAACGCACAGGAGACTTTTCTAACCTCCGTGACGCAAGCGGGAATTTGATCCCTATCTACGATCCAACCACGACGACCCAGGTCAATGGAACGTATACCCGGCAGCAATTCCCCAACAACATCATACCCGCGGGCAACCTGGACCCGACCGCTCTCATCCTCGAGAAGTATTGGCCCCTACCGAACACCACCGGAACCCCAAACACCCAGGCGAACAACTGGGCGGGCAATGAAAGCTCAGGCGGCAACATGAACGAATATATCGGCCGCATCGACTGGACGATCAGTGAAAAGCAAAGGTTCTTCGGCCGGTATGCCTATGAAGGTTGGAACAAGCTTGCGGATAATGTCTTTGGCACCGGCGTTGTGATTCAGCCAGATGGAGGCGGGCAGGGATTGAATACGAATACCAATCAACAAGTCGTACTCGATGACACCTATGTCTTTACGCCCAATTTAGTCGGGGATTTTGCGGTCGGATACCTGCGAGCGGCGCTTATCGTAACTCCACAGACCGCAGGTTTCGACTTATCGAGCCTCGGCACCGGATGGGCTGGACTAGCAGGGTCGGTGCCACTGCAGACGGTTCCCGGCATCAACCTCTCCCAAATTACCGGATGGAACAGCGCGACCGGATTGTTGATTGAGGAATATACGAACGATTTCGACGTGCTTCCCAACATAAGCTGGGTAAGAGGGCACCACTCGATGAAGTTCGGTCTCGACTACCGGCTTAGTCAGGTGAACTACCTCCAGGGCAACGGAGTCAGCGGCAACTTTAACTTCAATTCCAACTTCACGTCTAGTAGTCCAAACAGTCCAGTCGGCGGATTTGACTTTGCCTCCTATCTATTAGGCGATATGGCCTCTGGAAATTTCGTGAGTCTCAACTTCCCCGCAGCACAGAAATATTACGAGGGGTTCTACGTGCAGGATAACTGGCAGGTCACTCCTAACCTCACGATAAATGCAGGTTTACGCTACTCGTACGATAGCGCTTTTACCGAGCGACATAACAGGATCAGCGTCTTCCAGCCAGATGCCATCAACACAGATGCCTCTCAGTCCGGTCTGAATATCAAGGGGCAACTGGCACTCGTCGACACCCCGGAACGGCGAGGTCGAACAGGTTTCGACGCTTTTGCTGGAGCGCTCGCTCCCCGATTCGGCTTCGCCTACCAGGCAACTCCTCAGACAGTGGTTCGCGGTGCCTACGGGCTATTCTGGCTGCCTAACATCCTCACCTATGGTGCAACGACCCCCGTCGCTGATCCGATTAATGAGTACACCACGAACGTCACATCCTCGTTAGATGGGGGCATCACTCCCTACAATCATCTGAGTAATCCACTTCCGAACGGCTTGATCAAGGCTCCGGGCCGAGCTGCAGACATCAACGCCTACTTCAACGGTCTGGGGCCTGGAGTACAACTGGCTAACAACCCATATGCTTACGTTCAGCAATGGAATCTCGATATCCAACGCGAGTTGCCTGGGCGCGTCTTCCTGGATGCCGCGTATGCAGGTGCCAAGGGAACGCATTTGCCGATCGACTACCAGCAGATCGACCAGCTCCCGCCTCAGTACATGTCTCTGGGTTCCGCACTCATTAACCAGGTGCCGAATCCATTTTACAATTTGCCAACACCAATCAACGGGAACCTCTCCGGTCCGACAATCAGCGCCGGCCAGCTGCTCTTGCCCTATCCCCAGTACAACGGTCTAAGCGTCGGAAATAACAATATCGGATCTTCGAATTACAACTCATTTCAGTTGAAAGCACAGCGCAACTTCTCTTCCGGACAGACCATCCTGCTTGCATATACGCTGTCAAAAAACTTCAACAACGGAGCAGAAACGCAGACAACCTGGCTCGATGGAACCGCGGGAATTCAGAATAACTACAACCTGGCGGGGGAATATTCTCTTTCAACCTTCGATGTCTCACAGAGGTTGATTGTGAGTTACGTGCTGGACCTTCCTGTAGGCAAAGGGAAAGCTCTCCTTAGCGGCGCTCACGGAGTCGTCGGCGGCATCGTATCGGGTTGGGGAACGGATGGGATCTGGACGGCCCAGAAGGGAACTCCGCTCGCGTTCGGCACAGCCAGCAATCTCACCGGCTCGTTCGGCGGAGGATCTCGACCGAACTACAATTTCGCTGCCTGCCCGAATGGAGACGGCACCTCCGGTTCAAAGTATCAAAGAGTGGTAAGCGGCTGGTTCAATGCGTCCTGCTTCGTTCAGCCGGCACCTTACACATTTGGCAATGTCAGCAGAACGACATCCAACTTGCGAACTGATGGAACTGACACGATCGATGCCTCTTTATTCAAGAACACTCAGTTCTTGAAAGACGGCTTCTTGAATGTCCAGTTTCGAGCGGAGGCATTCAATCTCTTCAACACACCAGTATTTGGGGGGCCGAATACGACTCTAGGGAGTGCTGGATTCGGAACAGTCACCTCGCAATATAACAATCCCCGCCTCATCCAGTTTGGATTAAAACTAATGTATTAGAGGGTCGGCCGCATACCACCTTCATCGCGGTACCGCCGGACAAGAGTCTCTTGTAACTTTCTATCGGAGATTGCCCCTCAAAGGGCGGTCTCCACTTTTCTTGAACTCGCCTGATACGTTGTGGGCGTAAACTTGTTTCTGAGTCAATTCTTGTTGTCCGGTTAATGTCGACCACCGATCCGAAGCGCACGCTCCTTCTTTAAAGAATTGCCATGCCTCTGACACGACGTTCCTTTCTGACTGGACTTGTGACCACTACCGCCGTTCGTTTCACCGCACAACAAAGCGGTTCCGCATCTAGAGATCTCAGATCTCAGCCTAGGGAGAAACTATCAGGCAAGCCCTTCTCCCGCTTTGTGGATGTAGCACATGCCTCGGGCTTAACTCAGATAGTGCCCTATGGCGGGGTGGACAAGAAGCAATACATTCTAGAAGCCAATGGCTGTGGCTGCGCTTTCATTGACTATGACAACGATGGCTGGATGGACGTGTTCCTTCTGAGCGGCACAAAGATCGAGGGTGCGCCGCCTGGTGCCACAAACCGCCTCTATCACAACAATCGAGATGGGACCTTTACAGATATCACAGTAAAGGCCAATCTCACTTCAGTCGGTTGGGCGTCCGGTGTCTGCGTCGGCGATTACAACAATGACGGATTCGATGACCTCTTTTGCACTGCTTACGGACGCAATTACCTCTTCAGGAACAATGGGAACGGGACCTTCACCGATGTGACGAAAGAGGCCGCCCTTCTGAGTGCAGCAGTACGATGGGGCACAGGGTGTAGCTTTCTCGACTACAACCGGGACGGACATCTGGACCTGTTTGTAGCTAACTACGTGCAGTTCGATATCAAGACCGTTCCCCTTCCAGCCCAGAACCCATCGTGCAATTTTAAAGGGAACCCAGTCTATTGCGGACCGCGAGGCCTTCAACCCGGTCATCACTCGCTCTACCGTAATAACGGGGACGGGACATTCACCGACGTTAGCGCCGAATCTGGAATTTCAAAGTCAACGAAGTCCTACGGCTTGACGGTTGTGACGTCGGACGTAGACCAGGACGGCTGGCCCGATATTTTTGTGGCATGCGATTCGACGCCCAGCCTTCTGTTTATGAACAATCGCGACGGCACCTTCCGGGAGGAAGGAACGATGCGAGGTGTGGCATTGAGCGGAGATGGTTACGAGCAAGCAGGAATGGGCGTTGGGGTAGGTGACATCAATCTCGACGGTCATACCGATATCCTGAAAACTCACTTCTCCGGTGATGCGAGCGGCCTTTTTCACAACGATGGCAAAGGCTATTTCGATGATGTCACCTACCCCAGCCACCTGGCCGTGGAGACACGCTATGTCTCGTGGGGAGCGGGAATCGTGGACTTAGACAACGATGGCTGGCCGGATCTCTTCGTAGTCACCGGAAGCGTATATCCGGAAATGGAGGCCAGGATTCCAGAGTATGCGAATAAGGGACCTCGAATCATCTTTCGCAATCTGGGAAACGGTATCTTCGAGGAACTCACGGGCGCTGCGTATCCGGTCTCCGGCCAGCTTCACAGCAGCCGAGGTTGTGCCTTCGGCGATTTCGACAACGATGGTGATCTTGATGTCCTCGTCATGAATATGAATGAGCCACCATCTCTTCTGCGGAACGATGTTCCATCGGGAAGCCATTGGCTCAAAATTAAGCTGCTCGGTACGAAATCGAACCGAAGTGCCATCGGATCGAGAGTGCTTGTTCGTTTTGGGCGCAAACTACAGTGCCAGGAGCTCTTGAGTCAGTCGAGCTACTTATCGTGCAACGACCCGCGGCTTCATTTTGGTCTCGGTCCCGAACGAATCGCAGACGTTGACATTCATTGGCCTGCGGGAGGACACGATAAGTTCTCAGCTATAAAAGCCGACCAACTGATTACCATTCAGGAAGGAGCCGGAATAGTGCCAAACCATGGTTGGGCCAACGCTCATGCCAAGTAAGCTGAGGTGGTTACCGCCGAGTCTTCGTAGTTACATTACCTTCTTCGTGGCACAACGAATGTCCCCGCAAGTCTCGTATCAGTATGTCTATGACTGTCACTGAATATCTGGTCAACACTGTGAATCAGCTCGAAACGTATTTGTATGGTGCCATTCTGTGCGCCGGGCCGACCTCCTTCCTGGTTGTCTTGATTGTTATGGCAGGTGGCAATCTTCCATTGGCCCTTGCGCAAAACGTTAGCACGGAAGCCCTCGATCATTTTCGAGCGGCTCATGAAGCCCAACAAGCGGGCCGCTTAGATGAAGCCGCAAGGGAATATGAGACGGTAAACCATCTTCAACCAGGCATTGCAGAGGTATCTGCAAACCTGGGACTGGTGTATTACGCCCAGGCCAAATTCGCCGATTCTGCGCATGCATTTCAGACTGCCGAGAGGCTGAAGCCAGATTTGCTCGTCGCCAATCTATGGCTTGGAGTGGACCTGGTTAATCTGAACCAGCCGTTGAAAGCGGTTCCCTACTTGAAGAGGGCAATCTCCATACAACCGGAAGATCAACAGGCGCAGCGATGGTTGGGAACGGCTCTATGGAATGCGGGAGACACTTACAAAGCATTGGATCAATTTCAGAAAGCCAATCAACTGTTCCCCACTGACCTTGACATCCTCTTTGTGCTCGGAGAAGCCTACAGGAAAGCGGCAGACAAGGAAATTGATGCGGTATTGTCTCAGGCCACTGGAAGCCCCTTGCTAAATGTTTCGTATGGAG
Organism: Acidisarcina polymorpha; assembly: GCF_003330725.1. Lineage (NCBI taxonomy): Bacteria > Pseudomonadati > Acidobacteriota > Terriglobia > Terriglobales > Acidobacteriaceae > Acidisarcina > Acidisarcina polymorpha. Next base: position 34,843 of record NZ_CP030844.1, read on the forward strand.
ACAAATATCGCGAGGAAGAGGACTGGACGAAAGCGATTGCGCACTACACTCTCGCACTCGATAAAGATCCACGCTGCGAAGAGGCTCGCCTCGGCTTAGGAGAGGTCTATCTCATGCAAAATTCCTTGACGGACGCTCAAAACGAATTTCATGCTGACCTCGAAAACAACCCTCTCTCCGCTCGCGCTCACGCGGGTCTAGCCAGGATCGCATTGCTTACGGGCGACTATCAAAAAGCGCTGGATTTGTTAGACCATGCTCTTCGGATCTCTCCGGATGAGACCGCAGCCAGCCTGGGGTTGCCTCCATCTTCTGTGATCGTCGAGGACCCTGGAATCAAGTTGCCGCGCGAAGAACTCGAGCGCGCAAGTCAGGCGCTTCACCAGTTGCCAGAGAGCAATTCTCGCAGTCTCGCTAAAGCTGCTATCGATGCTGAGTTAGGCGTGCCGGATTGGGAGGCAGAGTGGAAGCAATTCCTCCAGGCTACCGCCCGACCTCAAGTAAATCAAAATCCTTACGCGAAAGCACGCGATAGTTTCTATCGAAGGGACTTCGATTCGGCGAAAACGGAAATTCGCGTGTGGCTAACATCCCATCCGGGCGATCTGCAGGCAAGATACCTGCTGGCGAAGACTCTAAGAAGTCTCTCAGTGGAGACGTTAGATCGCCTTTTCAAGCAGGATGCCGATTCCTACCGCACCCATCAGTTGCTTGCACAGGTCTATGCCATGAGAGGAGAGAATGAAAAAGCGCTCGCGGAGTACGCCAGGGTAGTACAGATGAATCCCTCTCTCCCTGGCGTTCACTTCGAGATCGGGCATCTTCTCTGGGAAGGTGGTGATTCCGATCATGCGATCGAAGAGTTGAAAAAGGAACTTCAACTCGACTCTGCTAATCCAGAAGCGAACGGAGAAATGGGAAGTATCCTGGTCGAGCAACATCAACCGCAGAATGCGCTACCCTTTCTGCTGGCAGCCGTCGCTGCATTACCTGACCGTACCTTTCTCTATCTGCAGCTCGGCAAAGCATACTACTTGCTGAAGCACTATCAACAATCAGAGGCTGCTCTCAGGAAAGCGGCTCTTCGGGATGATGACGGTAGCGCGCATTATCAGCTGGGAGTGCTCTATCGCGCGGAGAGTAAACCCGAAGATGCCAGGCGTGAATTCAGCAAATCCGATGCAATCAAAGCGGAGCGGCTTGCCGACGTAAAACTCGTCCCCCAACAAGCCGCACCCAATAACTAAGATCGGTAATGTGTCTCTACGGATGAAACGCCACAACCTCAGCGAGGCGAACGCCCAGGGTTGCTTGCGCAATATGGTCCAGTGTCGTCGAGTCCCCGACCAGATGAATCGTTCGCTGTGTATGCTCGACCGAAGCGTGCGGCGCCAGGGCCGCCGCTGGCGACGAGGATTCCATCTCAAAGAACTTGCCCAATTGCGGCTTGCCGGGCGCCGGGATGCCGTCGTTGTAGCAGTTTGCGACGTCTCCACTGTAGGGATCCTGCTGTATCTTCCATGCGGAATTCACGTATTCCGTCACGTTTGGCGGCTGCGTGAACTGCACGATGGTGAGCACATGATTCGTGGCGTCATAGCTGCCCATCAAGCCTTTGGACCGTCTAGGGCTAAGCCCTAGCTTGGCTCGATAGTTACTATCGGCCTTAAAGAAAACGGAATCGCTTCGCACCGAAATTCGATCGGCAGGCACTGGCCCGAAATAGTCGGTCGTCACTGGAATCCCGAGCTCTGCTGTAGGTCCGCTTCGTATTGGAAGGATGATTGTGCTGTCCGGTGTCGACTGGAACTGGCCAAGCACCCATAGCGAGAGAACGCCGGTAGTCTTGCTCCAGCCTGTGGCCGCCATATTTGTAAGCTTGTTATTCGACTCGAAGCCGACCACCTTGACATTGTCTGCAGCCTCAATCCCTAAGTCCTTCCAGACCTCCGGGGTCGTGAGCAGCCGAACCTCCCGGTTGATCTCTACGTCGAAGTTAGTCCCTGAGTAGTTACTCAGGTGGAAGGTTTTGCGGAGAGTTATTGAGCTCTTTTCTTGTCGAACCACGTCAAAGGGTTCCGTGTCGATCGGCGCAGGGGTATACCAGTGGGCCAGATCAAAAGGCTGCCCGTGAGCGAAAAAAACGGAGAACTGGCCGCCCTCAGGGCCCAGCCAGAGACGATCTTCTCCGCCCACTGCATTGATGTGTTCCTGGACCTTCCCCGACTCGATCAAATCGCGATTGACCCATCCAAAACCCCGCCCGTCAGGCCCTGTGGCGGAGCTGGTGAGCACTCTGCCCTGCATCGCCGGCCACACGGCGATAGAGGCCCCTCCTTCGGCGCCCGAGAGAACAATCACGTGACCGTGTTGGTTCACAAGAGAGACCGCATCTCGGAAGGTATCGTTAGGAGATCCCTGGGCGAAGAGAAGTTGGCCGGCAAAAGAGGATGCAAAGTAAGCTGCGGCTGCGGCAACACAAATCATACTTCTGTTCATTGATAGCTCCAAACGCCTGCATAAAGACCTGGTTCATAGCGACATGATAGTCCTCCGTTCACCATTCGTAGGTCCAGGTATAGGTGGTATAGGTTGTCTTGAAAGGTTTGCCATAGGGACCAAATACTTTGTCGCTGCGTTTCTCTCCGCAACGGCACGCAAGACGAAGTCCGCCTGAAAATAGAATGGGGTCGATCACATGAAATCGATATCCGGAAAAGGAACTGTCCTTTTCGTCCCGGTGCGTTAGCCCGGCCTGCGGCAGGTGGTAGAGACCACGGTTGAAGTAATAGGTTCCGAGAAAATAGTCCTCAAGGCCTGAGGAGAGGAATTGCGGCTCGCGCGCTCCACCGATATAGGCGCGCATCTGTCCCTCCATGAACTCGAGACTCGTGCTTCGCGCCGCCATCGTGACTTGGAAAACCATCCCCGCTTCTGGTACCCGGCAAAGATCGAATTCATCCAAAGGCTGCACCTCCTGATCTTCGATCTTGTGCAACCTCAATCTAGCCCTCTCCGGCAGAATGAATCCTCCAACCTCGACATGATGATTCTCAAGGCCGCGTATAATCCACCAGAAGACTGTGCTGCGAGGGACGCCAGCCGGGAGTTCCGCGGTGACACGGATGCTCTTCGAGAAGGGAATGCGATAGTTCAGAAATATGCCGCTCGGATTGCCCGTGATCCCGCTGTATTCTGTCCCCCACGGTGCTGCAGGATCGGCAAATCCAACTCCCACGCCAAGACCCAATTCCATGTCGATGGATGGAGCTTGTTCTCCGTCGACATAAATGCGAAGGCGCAACCTTGTGTAATTCGGGAAGTCACCCCCAAACCACATATGGTCAAGGTAGCCATTACCCTTCTGATTCGCAAGCTCCGCTTCTGCATGTGGAAGAAAGGGTTGTTCTTCTTTTCCGACGTGTGTAAAAGTAGTGGCGCCAGTGAAATTCGTGCCTTCCTGGGTAGTCGCTAATGCTGCTGCGCGATAGGGACTAGCTGATACTCCTGTCAAAGATAAGCCGGCCAGGGATAAAGAGAATGCGCGCCGATCCATAGTCACTCCTCAAATTGATGCGTAAGATTCAGCGATGTTGGCGTAGGCCGCCGGTTCTTTAAATCATGCAGCAAAAATGCTCCTTTGCAGGACACCCTCTCCAAAGATATTGACTTGTATTCTTGAAAAGTAGATTGCCAGAGGTGATGGTGCGCATTCCTCGTTCTATCCATAATTCTCTGGACGGCCAGAAGGCCAGACGTAGCCGTACACAGGCTCAATTAACTCCTGCAACTGCTGAATGAGAGAGGGGTCGTTCCTTGTCGCGAGAGACTGGATACTGGCCTGTACGTGTTTCCGGGTTGACATGCCAATCAGCGTGCTGGCTACGTGGGGATATTCAAGGCAGAAGCGTAGAGCAACCTCGGACGCATCGATGCCGCGTTCTTTGCAGAAGTCGACAATCCGCTTTCCCGCTCCGCGCACTTCGTGCGGCGCTGGATGCCAATCCGGCGCACCTCTCTCAGTAAGTATCCCCATATGCAGGCTTGACGCGTTGATGATACCGATGTTGTTCTTGGTTGCAAAAGGGATGAGCTCGGTATGCATATCTGAAATCATCAGGTTGTAACGGCAGTATGTCAGGATGCTGTCGACTGGCGCTTTCTCAGCGATCTCCATCAGGTTCTTCAAGGAGTATCCTGTGATTCCCACAAATCGTATTTTCCCCGCCTGCTGCAGCGCGCGCATTGCAGGGATGGTCTCTTCAATGATCTGCTGCGCATCGCCGAACTCCACATCGTGCGCCTGCAGAATATCGACATAGTCTGTACGCAGGCGTTGTAGCGATTCCTCGACACTCAGGATGGTACGCTTCGCAGAAAAGTCGAAGGTATCTTCCCCAAAGCGCCCGCACTTCGTGGCAAGCACAACTTTGTCGCGATGTCCTTCCAGAGCTTCGCCAAGCCGGGTCTCGGCCAGAGTCAAACCGTAGTAAGGGGAGACGTCGAAGAAGTTTATGCCTTCATCGATTGCGAGTCTCACAGCTGACATCCCTTCGACGGGGTCGGTCTGCCGGAAAACATTCCCCAGGGGCGATGCCCCGAACCCGACTATCGATACACGCAGGTCGGTGCTGCCGAGCTGACGGTATTCCATCTGGTATGAGGACGATACCTTCAAAGTCGTCGCTGATTGGTGCAAATGAGACCTCCCACGGACGCTCGATAGAGAATAAAGCCTATAAATAATCAACGTTACAGTAAACGATTTCGTTGATCGTCGTCAAACCCGAAATTCTGCAAATGCCGCTACACCCAGATTGCACCATCGGACAACGCCCGCATGTATAGTTCGTTCTATGGCCGTGAACATGAAAGGAATCGCTCGGGACCTTGGGGTATCTACCGTTACTGTCTCGAAGGCGCTGCGAAATCACCCCGATATAAGCAAGACAACTCGCGCTCGCATTCTCGATCGGGTGAAGGAGCTAGGCTATCGCCCAAACCTGACGGCGCGCAGCCTTGTAACCGGCCACTCGTCTTTGATCGGCCTTATCGTTCCAGACCTGATTCATCCCTTCTTTGCGGACGTAGCCAAGGGACTGTCTTCGGCGGTCAGACAGCGCGGCTATTTCTTATTGATCTCGTCCTCAGAGGAAGATCCTGAACTCGAGGCCCAAGAGATTGATCACATGCTCGCGCATCGACTGGACGCTCTCGTTATCGCTTCTTGCCAGACCGATCCAACTGCGTTACGAAATGTTCAGCGAGGCGAGACTCCGTTAATTTTGGTGGACCGTAGTTTCAAGAGCTTCCCGAGCTACTTCGTCGGGTCAGATGATTACGCAGCTGGGAAACTCGCGACCGAACACCTGGTAAATGTCGGTTGCAGGCGAATTGCCCACATCCGGGGGCCTGAAAACAGCGTGGGGATACGACGCCTTAAAGGCTTTTTGGATACGATCAGGCGGCACGGATTGGCAATTCCGGAAGAGAATATCATTCGCGCACCCAGAGTGGATGTGGACGGCAAGCTCAATGGAGCTGCGGCTCTGAGACAGATGATGGCGCTTCCGGAAATGGCCGATGGCGTCTTCTGCTATAACGACGTTATTGCCATGGGCGTAATCAAAGAGGCATTAAGCCAGGGTATCAACGTGCCGGAGGATTTGGCTGTTATCGGCTGCGGCAATTTGCATTACGACGCCGAAATTCGAGTTCCTCTTTCAAGCATCGACCAGAGGAGTAACCAAATCGGCGGAAGAGCGGCTAAACTCATTCTGGAGATTTTGGGCAGCGAAACTCCCATGGAGTTTCAAGATGTCATTCTTCAGCCAAAGCTTGCCGCTCGCGCTTCTACCGAGAGGACAGCCAGGTCATCGTCCACTCCCGCCAAGACGGGGGCGCAGAGAAGATCCGCAGCGAACGTTTAGCGCCCTTTGATTTTGATCCTCGTTTGCTCCGATTTTCGGCGTGTTGAGTCAAGAATTACCGGCACGCAATCCTCGACCGATGTACGGAGCAAGAAAAGCGTAGACGGCGACAACTATATATCCCGCCAAAGGGAGGATATAGCCCAAAGCAATGTCGCCAGTGGCACGCGCGATCGCTCCCGTAAGAGGAGGAAAGATTGCGCCTCCAATGATCGATATGACCAGGAAGCTACTTCCCAACTTGGTGTCTTCGCCAAGATCTCGTACGCCCAGAGCAAAAATCGTCGGATACATCACCGACATAAAGAAGCTGGTCATCAGAATCGTGCAGGATCCGGACATACCCGGTCGAGCGATCCCAAAAACGAGTAAAGCGACGTTAACGATCGCATAGATCCCCATCATTCTTTCCGGATTGATGAAGCGCATTAGCGCTGTCGAAACGATCCTTCCGATTGCCAGAGCTACCAGAGTCCCAGTGAGGAAATAACCGGCAGTTTTGTCAGTGACCGCCGTGTAGGCTTTCATGTATGGGATAAAGGTGCTCCATGTGCTCACTTGCGCGCCGACGTAGAAGAACTGGGCAATGACGGCCGACATTAGCCGGGGATTATGGATTAGTCTTTCAAAACTGTTGCGTCGCGGTGAGTAGGCAAGCCGGTCCGAGAATGTTCCAAGCTCGGTTGAGTCGAGGATTGCAGGAAAACGGGCGATGCCGATCAGAGCGGCGAGGAGAAGCACGCCAGCACCGAGAGCCACATAGGTTGGCACGACTCGGGATATTTCGCTGTGAAGATAGGAAGAATATACGCCCTGCGCCTTCATCGCAGCGATCTCCAACGGAGTCTTTTCTACTCCGGAGAATATAAACCACGTCCCAATCAGCACTCCCGTGATCGTACCTGGAGGATTGAACGCCTGAGCGAAATTTAACCGCTGTTCGGAGGTAGCCGGGGCGCCGAATCGTGCTATGAGCGGATTGGCTGCCGTTTCCAGGATTGAGGAACCGCTTCCAACGACAAATAGCGCGATTAGAAAGGGCAAATATTGGCCCAATATTGCGGCTGGCCAAAACAGAAGAGTGCCTATCCCGAAAACGATAAGACCTACCAACAATCCCGCCTTGTAGCCAAACCGGCGCATAAGGACGGCGGCGGGGATCGCCATGGCGGCATATGCGAGAAAGACCGCAGTTTGCACTAGCTGCGCCTGCACCAGGTTCAACTCAAAAGACTTTCTGAATTGTTGCACCAGGATGTCGGTCAGGTTGTTTGACATGCCCCAGATGAAGAAAACTGCAGTCGTAAGGAGGAACGGCAACCTGCTCTCGGAGGGAAAGATCGAGGGCCGGGCGCCTGCGGGTTGAGATCCTGAAGAGGTCAAAATGTTCATGACTGGCGAGGGGCTTGATGCAGCGCATCTCCGGCTTTTCCAGGAAGCGCCTACTTGTCGAAGCGAACCATAATCTTCGTATAGCGTCCTGGATTCGTGCTCCAAGCCTCGAGCATGTGCGCTGCATTCTCGGGTGTCACAATGGCGCTGATAGCGTCTTCTACGGGGAAGTCGCCCGCTTCCAGCATGCGAATTACTTCGAGAAAATCTTCAGGTAAAGCATTTCTGCTACCGAGGATATCTAGTTCCTTTTGCACGAAGAGGCGGGTTTCATAGGAGACCGGCTCTTTGGCATATCCGATGTAGACCACGCGCCCAGTGAACGCAACCTCTTCCACTGCCGCCCTGAAGGTTGACGAGAGACCAATGGCTTCGATGACGACGTCGGGACCGTCGCCGGTCATTTCAACAAGCCGCTCGTGCAAGTCTTGACTTCCAGTGTTGATGAGATGGCTTGCGCCCGCTTTCTGGGCTATGTCCAGTTTCCTATCGTCCATGTCGATCGCGATCGTTCTTGCTCCGCGGAAGGCGGAAGCAGCGATCGCGCCAAGGCCGATTCCGCCGCACCCGAGAACGGCCACCGTGTCGTTCTTTGTCACGCGCCCCCTAGCTACGGCATGCGCGCCTACTGTGAGCGGTTCAACCAGACAGAGCTCTTTCAGCGTCAGGTTTGCGGTGTGGATCCGGTCACGCGGGATCGCGATGTACTCCGTCATCGCACCATCGCGCTGCACCCCCAGGGTTTGATTGTGCTGACACGCGTTGAAGCGCCCACGGCGGCAGCTTGCGCAGGTACCGCAATGAGTGTAGGGAGAGACCGTCACTCGCGTCCCCGGGGTGAGGTCGGAGGCCCCCTCGACGACAGTTGCGGCCACCTCGTGGCCGGGAATACTGGGATAGGCGGCCATTGCGTTGGCGCCACGAAACGTGGAAAGATCCGTGCCGCACATTCCGATCAGGGCAACCTTGAGCAGCACTTCGTCAGCTTTCAGGTTGGGTGGTTCCGGAACATCGACAAGCTGTGCTGCCCCTGGCGCGGTTATTTGAAGAGCTCTCATCAATGTCTTTGCTCAGATCGAGATTAGTCGTTGACTGTATCGTTAACTTAAGTACTTTCACAAATTAGTAGATGCGCTGAAGGATGTCAACTGCGGTTCGGATCTTTACACCGCGAGTGCGAATACAACCAATCTTCCATGCAGAGGTTCCACGAGTGACAATTCCTTTACTCAGTCTTCCCAGATATTCGATTGGGGTGGGCGACCGGTTCGCCCATCAGGCGAAGGCGCAACTGGCCGCGTGCGTCAAAGCCGCGGATGCTAAATGCTACGTCGCGCCAGTGTGGAACAAAAGCAATCGGGAACACAACATCGTTCACTCGGAGCCCGAGCAGACTCGCCGCGCGGCGGATTCAGCGGTGTTGGCTCTGGGATGGGACAAGGCTTACTTTTGCGACGCGGACCACATCAACGCCTCGACCGTGGATCGGTTCCTTTCACCGTGCGACTTCTTCACCCTGGACGTCGCCGATGAGATCGGCAAACCCGCTTCGGTAGAGTCTGCGGAATCATTCACGTCGCGCCATCGGCATCTGATTGGGCAGGTAGAAATACCAGACGTTGGAATACTAGAGATTCCCGAAAGCTTTTTTCGAAGGACGGTGCACAAGTATCTCGGTTCAATCGACCACGCGTCCGAAATCTACACCAAAATCGAAACGGCTAAAGGGGCAGGGACGTTCGTCACTGAAGTTTCGATGGACGAAACGGACACTCCGCAAAGTCCTCCAGAATTGTTGATCATTCTAGCGGCGATCGCGGACCGAAAAATACCCATTCAAACAATTGCTCCGAAGTTCACTGGGCGCTTCAACAAAGGCGTCGACTACGCCGGGGATTTGGCACAGTTTTCGCGGGAATTTTTCAACGACGTTGCCGTGCTCGCCCACGCGGTAAATCACTTCGGGCTACCAGCGAACCTGAAATTGAGCGTGCATTCGGGCAGCGATAAGTTTTCGATCTACAAGCCTATTCGAGAGGCCCTTATCCACTTCGGAGCAGGAGTTCACCTCAAGACTGCCGGCACGACATGGCTGGAGGAGTTGATCGGCTTGGCCGAGGCGGGCGGAGACGGTCTGATTATGGCGAAAGAGATTTATCGCGAAGCTTATGCTCGCAAAGCGGAACTGTGCGCTCCTTATGCCGCGGTGATCGACATCGATCCTTCGCAGCTGCCGTCACCTTCAGAGGTTTCTTCCTGGACATCGGACCAATTCACCGGCGCTCTTCGGCATGAGCAAACCTCGCCAGCCTATAACCCAAGCTTCAGACAGCTACTCCATGTCGGTTTCAAGGTGGCTGCTGCCAAAGGAACAGCTTACCTGCAACTGCTTGAGCGGAACGAGCCGGTGATTGCGGGAAACGTCACCACAAACCTCTTCGATCGACACATCTCACCGCTATTTCTTTAGAAATGACTTTCCATGATTTTGATTCTGATGGGTGTTTGCGGCACTGGAAAGACGACTGTGGGTAGATTGCTGGCTCGAGAACTTGGTTGGCAATTCGCGGACGCTGCGATTACCATTCCGCCAGCCAATCGAGCGAAGATGCGTGATGGGATGCCCCTCAACGACTCGGATCGCCTCCCTTGGCTTCAGTCCCTTCATGACCTTATTGACGAGTGGCGACAATCCCATACCTCCGAGATCGCAGATGCAGAGGCGGGATGTGAGGAGCAACCCTGGAAGACGCTACTACCCAGCGCCGCTGTTCGAGGCTTAGAAGAGTCAATCGGCGGCAAGAAGGAGCAGGCTTTGCTGTCAACTGGGATCTCAAAGGAATTGGGGCTGCATACCTTCCGAGATGAGCGCGACGCCGGTGGCTTTCAAGTCAAAGCTGGAAGAACGAGAAAGGAGACTACGAAACCCGCACCGAATGGCTCCGCGTCTATGCCTGGAGCAATCTCTCCAACTTCGCGAAGACTCTCCAGAAGGGCTAGCCCGTCACCCTCGAAGGGACGCTGCGTTATCGCGACGTCGAAGACGAAGTCCAGGGCACGACCGTCAAGCACCGGATCGCCGAAATCCACGCAACAAGCCTCAAGCGTCTCTCGAAGATTGAGGCGCGTCTAACGATCCGCAGACGGAGCCGGCGACGAATAGTCGCTTGCCAAAACGCACATTGCAGAATTCAGCCTCGCTCGCCTAGGCAGTGCTACCCCCTCGGTACGGGTCCAATCTCGAGTGACGATATCAGGCCGAGGCACTCATCGAACCTCGCTCGGGGTGGTGTAGTGACCCATTTCGCTCCAAGACGGACGAAACCGTTGTCGCACTCCTCACTATTCAGGCTCGGATGCTTAGGGCGCGAAGTGATCGACCTCATCGACCTTGTAGCGGCGCGGGATCAGTTTGCCTTCGACGATCACCGGATCGCCGTTCTTCAAACGGGGCTGAGCGCCATTCGGCGCATCCACCTCGGTAGAACCTTTCAACCAAACGGTGCGGCCTTTAACCCACTTCAACAGCCATTCCCCAAAGCCAGGCAACCTATGTTGACGCAGATTTCTATGCTGTCCGAGGCTGCTGTATCGAGATAGGCACTTTCAACTGGAACATGACCACCTTTTCCGTCCCGTTCCACTTGGCCATCATGGGGTGTAAGAACAGCTCACGCCGCTGCGCCACGGCGAAAAACTTTACGCTCGTTCTTCGAGCGAGCTCGACGGCCTCCTCTCCCGAGGCAATGTATGGTCCGCCGCCTAATTGCAAGCATAAAGCCCAGATGAGATGAAGTGGCCTGCGGCAATGTATTCGGCCTATAGGTGAAGCTTTCGCTTCTGGCCATGATGTACTCCGCGCCCCTCTCTACCTTACAAGCTCGCCGGCATTAAAATGCCTTGCCTTGGGACAGGTTACGAGCGGGCCGGTTTGACCTGTTCTCTCATCAGTTCTTCTGCGCGCAATACCGAGGGGAAAATTAAATACAGTAGCAGCCGTGTGGTGGGAATGTGTGAATCGCGCTAGCGATTTGCATCATTTCCACCACTTCTACGCAGCGGGACGGTACTGCTGACCGGTTGTCAGAATGGCCCATGCGATACGAGCCAGCTTGTTGGCCAGTGCCACAACAGCCACATTGGAATGCTTCCTTACTGCAAGCTCGTCCATCCAGGGACCGAAGCTATGCTGAGATCGGTTTAGTCGTGCGAATGCGGCTCGAGCGCCCTCAACCAGCATTTTCCGCAAGTACTGATTTCCCCGCTTGCTTATACCCAGCAACTTCGCCTTACCACCTGAGGAGTGCTGCCGCGGAACAAGCCCCAGCCAAGAGGCCATATCACGGCCTGTCCGGAAAGCTGCTGCATTGCCCACTGCTGCGACAAGAGCGGTGGAGATGATCGGGCCGATCCCGGGAATACCCGTCAAACGTTTGCACGATTCGTTCGATCGGGAGATACGGCCGATCTCCTCCGTCACATTGCCAATCTTTGCCTCTAGCTCTTCCCACTCTTCTCGGAGTGCTGACAGAATCGTGCGTGAACGGTCGCTCAGTCCATTCTCCGCATCCTCCAAGACCGCCGGCAAATTCTTTCGAAGATGTTCGGATCCAACCCGTATCGGAAGACCGCGTTCAAGCAGAAATCCACGGATCTGATTGGTGAGCGCCACCCTGCGTTGAATCCAACGCTCGCGCACGCGGTGAAGCGCCTGCAGATCGAGCTGCTCTTCCGTCTTCATTGGAACGAAGCGCATGGTAGGCCGCAACACCGCCTCAGCAATCGCCTCTGCATCGATGAAGTCGTTCTTGTTCGACTTCACATACGGGCGCACGTACTCCGCCGGCATGAGCCTGACATCGTGGCCTTGGCTGGCAAGAATGCGAGCCAGATAGTGTGATCCGGAGCAAGCCTCCATCCCAATCACCTCCGCCCTCAGGTTCGCCGTGTACACCAGCAACTGAGGTCGCGAGAACTTCTTCTTCACTACCACGGAGCCCTTCTCATTAAGAGCGACGAGGTGAAAGACGGATTTTGCAACATCGATTCCAACGGTACGAATAGCCATAACGGTCTCCTCCTGAACGCAACTTCAGAGTGTAGCGAGCGGCGGACCATTACATAAGCTCGGGCCCCTCTACATCGATTTTCATAGCATCTCTTCTGCGGGGGAAAACCCCGCAGCCCCCCTTCAATCATGGCGCGTGACCGCGCCGTATTCGGTAGACAAACCCCTAATGGTGAGAGCACCGGGAGATGGTTTACGTTTCGTACCGGGAAGAGAGTTTACAAGGCCCTTGCGGGGAAATTGGCTCTGGTTCTGGGTAAAGGCTGGCCGAGCCCGGTCTGTAATAAGAATATCTCCCGCCGTCGAAGCGTTGGGAATGTGGGAATCCCGAAGGGATTTCCAAGAGGAGTGGGACGGGTGGAAAACCGGCTTTATGGTTTTCCATGCTTTCCACTCCTCGTCATTTCCAACGCTTGTTTTAGGGACGAAGCGCCGGTAGAAACCGCATTTCGTTGACATCGAACGCACCAACTTCCAAAGAGCAGAAGTAGACTCGATAGAAGGCGTCCTGGACTTTTTCGAGTGCTATATCCTGGCCGCGAAAGACTTGGCTGATGAATACCCGGCCCTTATGCCAGCTAATATCTCCTGAGTCGTTGACACGCCGCGTCTGGAAGTGAGCAGGATACTGATATGCCTTCGTGTACCGTGGCAGAAGCCGCGAGCTGGGCACATAGATGTTGCCGGGTGTTTCGTTCCCCAAGGCTTCGTGCGGACGCTCATGGTTATAGACCCGGCGAAACTCATCGAACCGTTTTTGCTGTGCCTGGAGCGTCTTCGCGGACGGGTTCGTTGTGTCCTGCTTGAGTGTGCGATGCATCCGTTCGTGTCGACCGTTCTGCTGCGGTTTACCCGGCTGAATGCGTTCATGCACGATCCCGAGGCGCACCCAGTTAAGTGACAACTGGGACAGTCCCAGCAAGGCATGTCCAGAGAATGGGCATCCGTTGTCCGTACGAATCCTGTCAGGAACACCATACTCGCGCATCGCTGCCTCGCAGATCGCGAGTACATGCGCCGTATCCATCCGGGTTATGGCCTGACAGCGGATCAGATAGCGACTGTAGGCATCTGTAATGGTGAACGGATCGCATCGGTGCCCATCTCCTGTGCGGAACCAGCCCTTGAAGTCCATGCACCATAGCTGGTTCGGTGCGGTGACCTCAGCGAAGGGTTCTGAGTATGGAGTGGTTCTGCGTCTCTTGCGAACAGGGTTCGTGAGTCCGGCCCGGCGAAGAATCTGGCCAATGGTGCTAGCTGCTGGCCATACAACGTTCGGGTTCATCTTCTCCAAACGCGCCTTCAACTTCCGCGCTCCCCAGGAAGGAAAACGCTTCCGAAGAGCAAGTATCTCGTTTTCGATCTCCATAGAGGTTGCATGAGAACAACCGTGGGGTCTGCGCGAAATATCCAGCAAGCCTTCCGGGCCAACTTCGTTATATCGCTTGATCCACTTATAGGCGGTTGGGCGTGAGATGCCGTACTCATGGCACAAGTCCGTCACAGACATCTCTGCCTTCTGATAACTCGATAAGAACTGCAAGCGTTGATCCACAATACGACTCTCTCTCCAAGGCATAAACGCATCTTCCTGCGTTACGTCCTTCGTTGAAGAGCCACTCCTCCCATATCTGTAAACCCTGTCTCCGGTCTTGCGTGTAAACCATGTCCCCGGTACCTACTATGGGCCAGCCCCTCGCGCTCTGCAAGGCCTTTCGCCCTCCGGGTTTTGGCTCCCCCACGCCTGCCAAAAACGCAGCCGCGGTCCCCCCAAAAAGCTGCGCTCGAAGACCTTTCCGTTTGCTACCCCCGCCTTCGCCAGGTGGCGTTCGGCATTTGCATGCCGCGTTTCCACGCGGAAAAGCAAAAGCAAAAAACCCACGGAGGCAGCATCCATGAACCCCACCCTCAGCCCTACCCTACCGGCTTCCGCCAGTGAAAAGCGGAAGCCTGCATCGTCCAAAGAACTCATCGCCGCCAACATCCAGAGCCTTATTGAGCAACTGGAGGCAGGACACTCCGAAGGTCTCACCGCCTACCTTGCCGCCATGGGCAAATTCCATAACTATTCCTTCGGCAACATCCTCGAAATCGCACGGCAACGCCCTGACGCTCAAAAAGTAGCGGGACTTTATGCGTGGAACCAGTTAGGCCGTAAGGTCAGGAAGGGCGAACGCGGCATTCGCATTCTGGCGCCGATGATCGGCATCAAGCGCAAGAAGGATTCCGCAGCCGAGAAAGAAACACCCGAACAGAAGAAGCCTGCTTTGGTTGGCTTTCGCGCGGTGTACGTCTTCGATGTCTCCCAGACCGACGGCGCACCGCTTCCCGAGCTTTCAAGCAAGGTCAAAGGTTCCGTGGGCGAGTACCGCGAAAGGCTTTTCGCGTTCGTTGCCGTGCAGGGCATCGAGCTTGAGTACGACAATTCCATCAGCCCTGCAATGGGCGTGAGCTATGGGGGACGCATCGTCCTCTTACCCGGTCAGGAGCCAGCCGAGGAGTTCAGCACCTTGGTTCACGAAGTCGCGCATGAGCTTCTCCACAAAGCCGAGCGCAGAACCGCAACTACCAAGACTGTTCGCGAGACCGAAGCCGAGGCCATCGCCTTTGTTGTCTCGACCACCATCGGACTTGACGCTGGACACACCAGCGCCGATTACATCTCGCTCTATAACGGCAATGCCGCGCTCTTAGCCGAGAGCCTGGAGGTCATTCAGCGGGCCTCAGCCATCATCCTCTCCGCCATCGAATCCGCCCCGGTCGAAGACGCCGAGGCACCCGCAGAAGCCGAACTCGCCCAGGCGAGCTAGACCCCGAGTTTCCCCTTTCTATGGGCGGACGGCCCACCCGTCCGCGCCGCTTTGACCGCACGATCCAACCCGCCCAAAGGAGGGCCATCATGCAGGATTCCAGCGCATTCCAGTTTCTCGCCATCAACACCATCCACGCGTCCAAGACCAACCCCCGCAAGACCTTCGACGAAGCCAAGCTTTATGAGCTTGCTGAGTCCATCAAGCACAACGGCATGATTCAGCCCATCACCGTCAGGCCGAACCATCAGGGCTTCGAGATCGTCGCCGGGGAGAGACGTTTCCGCGCCGCCCAGATCGCCGAGTTGTTTTCCGTTCCCGCCCGTATCGTCGACCTCGACGATGCCGCGAGTCTCGAATGGGCTTTGGTCGAGAATTCGCAACGTTTGGACGTTCACCCTTACGAGGAGGCGCAGGGCTTCCAGCGCTTGCTCGACATGCCCGGCTACGATGTGGCCGCTTTGGTCGAGAAGTCCGGCAAGAGCGCAAGCCATATCTATGGCCGTCTCTCCCTCTTGCAACTGATTCCCGAAGTGGCCGAGGCGTTCGTGCAAGAGCGTATCACCGCCAGCCATGCCAACCTGATCGCTCGCCTGCCGCAGGAACACCAGGCCGAGGCTTTCGAGCAGTGCTGGCGCAAAGACTGGAGTGATACCGAAGCCCATCTCCTACCCGCGAAATTCCTTTCTTCGTGGATACAGAACAACCTTTATCTCCCCCTTGCCGACGCGCCCTTCGACCGCGAAGATGCAACCCTCAATCCCGCTGCCGGAGCTTGCACCACCTGCCCCCGCCGCAGCGGATACAACACCGCACTCTTTCCCGACGTGGCATCGGATGAGTGCCTAGACGGAAATTGCTACAGGTTGAAAATCTCAGCACATGTAGACCGTGAGATTGTCGCTCATCCCGAGTACATCCAGATCGAGACCTCGTGGCGCAGCCGCAGTGAACAGCGCCCTGGAGTCCTAGACCCTAGTGAGTACGAAATCCTCGACACCCCCGAGAACCCGGATGCCGAGCCACCCTGCCCGTTCACCCGCACCGCTCTGATCGTCTACGGCAAACACGTTGGCACCACCGTCAGCGTTTGCACCGAGGACGACGACTGCCCTGTCCACAACCCCGACGTGGCGCAGCGCCTCGCAGCGGCCCCGACCGTTATATCTCTCGCCACGCCCGCTCCTCTAAGCAATACAGAAGAGGAGACCGAAGGTGAGGACGAGGCCGAAGAGCAAGCCGCCCAGCGCCAGCAGGAGGCCGAACGGCTCAGACAAGAGTTCAAGGAAAAGCAGGAGCACCAAGCCGAGGAGCGCCGCAGGGAGTCCCAAAGGCAGCATGAGGAGTACGAGGCCGAACGCGCCCGGAAAGCGGCCTTACATCAAGAACGGCTGGCCACGCTCAACCGGATGATCGAGAATGCGCCCGCCATGTTCAGCGCGGCGCAATTGAGGCTCTTCCTTTCCGCGCTCATCGACCTCAACCTCTATTTCGATGAAGATGTGGCGGCAGCCATCGTTGGCGACGATGAAAACAACCAGCAGAGCGCGGAGGAGGTTCTAGCCAGCACCCTTGCCAAACTGCCCGACGACAAGCTTACAGGCTTCGCCCTCCGTCTCGGCTTCACCGCCCACACCGCTCTTCCCCGTCAAGGCGAAACCGACTTCCTGGCCGCAGCTGCAGCCGCCTTCGCTCCACCGCAACCCCAGAAAGCCAGCAAGCCGAAGAAGGCGCAGACGCCCCGCGCCAAGGCTACGCCTAAAAAGACCGCCCCGAAAAAGAAAGTCGCAGCCTAGCCCGGAGGCGGGGAGTCCCTTCGGACTCCCCGCGCACCACCCCACACCGATCCATAAGGAGAACACTGTTATGAGCACTCTAGCCGTATCCGCGTCCACCGCCGCCGTCTCGCTTTATTACCGCGAAGGCAGCTCCGATAAGGTCTACCACGCCCAGATCACTCCCAAAGGGAGTGATCTCTACATCGTCGAGTTTCAATATGGACGGCGCGGTTCCACCCTCCAGACCGGTGTGAAAACCGACGCCCCGCTCCCGCTCGACCAGGCCCGAAAAGTCTTCGAGAAACTCGTGCGCGAGAAAAAGGCCATGGGCTACACCGAGGGCGAGCAAGGAACCCCCTATGCCGGGGGCGAGCTCGCCAACCGCCGCTTTGTCTATACGCCGCAATTGCTCAACTCCGTCGACGAATCCGTCTTGCCCGACTATCTCCGCAGTCCTGATTGGCTTATGCAGGAAAAGATGGACGGCGTTCGCCTGATCGTCGAATCTTGCGGGAACGTTGTCACGGCGGGAAACCGCCGCGGTCTCGCGGTCGCAATCTCCACCGCCATCCCCGAGGCCGTCCTTGCGCTCGGCCACGATTGCGTCTTGGATGGAGAAGCTATCGGCGATGTCTACTGGCCCTTCGATCTGCTCAGCTTCGACGGCAGCGACATCACCCGCCGCTCCGCCACCTACCGCCTCCAGCTCCTTATGGCGATCCTCAAGGCAAGACCTTCGAAAGCGATTGGCCGTGTCGCGGTCGCGTTTGTGGAACGCGACAAACGCGCCTTGCTCGAAACGATTCGAGCCGAACGCGGGGAGGGTGTCGTCTTCAAGAACGCCCACGCCCCTTACACCCCAGGACGGCCTGGCTCTGGCGGCGATGCCCTGAAGCATAAATTCAAGGCCAGCGCGACCTGCGCCGTGCTCTCGCACAATCCGGGCAAACGCAGCGTTCAGATCGCGGCCTCGCACGACGCCTCGCCCTCTTCAACCTTTCAACGTTTCGTCGAAATCGGCAACGTCACCATTCCCGGAAGCGCACCGCTGCCCCCGGTCGGCAGCCTCATCGAAGTCGAGTACTTGTATGCCTACGCGGCAGGAGCGCTCTTCCAGCCCGTCTACAAAGGCCCACGGTTCGACAAGCACTCACCCGATGTCTACGCCTCGCTGAAGTTCAAACCGGAATACAGCGGCGACGGCGAGTGACCTGCCTGCAGACTTCACCCATCAACCCTATGCGGCGCGGCACAGGGCCAAAAGCCCGTGCCGGGAACCGCCCGCTTTGCCGCCCTAACGTTTTCAACAACCCCGTTGCGGGGGGCACCCTTCGCGGAGCCGCCCCGCATCGTAAGCCCAAACAAAATTCAGAACTAACAGCCTGCTCCCGCAGTCCGGTAGCTACACAATGCTAC
Organism: Acidisarcina polymorpha; assembly: GCF_003330725.1. Lineage (NCBI taxonomy): Bacteria > Pseudomonadati > Acidobacteriota > Terriglobia > Terriglobales > Acidobacteriaceae > Acidisarcina > Acidisarcina polymorpha. Next base: position 53,237 of record NZ_CP030844.1, read on the forward strand.
CGGTTGCTATCGACCTATATCCAGGTTGAAAGTACATGTCGTTGTTGCCTCCCCCGTTCGTTCTGACGTGTGGGCCTGTCGGCATCGAAACGGGTCGCGCCGCTGCGGTCTTCAGGGCCTCTGCTTTCCCGGCTCCCCCAAAGAAATAACGGCCTCCCGGCCTTGCTTCGCACATTTCTTCGGTCCCCCCGAGAATGCCGCCCCTTGCCCTTGCTGGTCATCGTGGCGCTCTTCGGCACCAAGGACCAATTCGACAGCGCCAAGGAGATGCTTCCCATCCTCGTTGGTCTAATTACTCCGGTACTCACCGCTGCAATGGCCTTCTACTTCCCAGAAAAAGAGTGAATCCCGCCGGCAGGGTGGGGCCCACCCTGCCGGTTAACTCTCAAAACTTCTCCCCTATAGCACCTGCTGCTCCGTCAAGCGGAACGCCACCTTTCTAGAAGGAGTTCTCCTCCGCATGGGGTATCTTTTCAGGGGTTGCATCACGGAATGCTGAGATCCAACGAGCAGGCATCGGCTTGCGTAAACGTTCGTTTGCGCAACGCGCTCTGAGGGGGTCTGTGTGAGTGCGTCGGCGATTTATGAGGCGGTGAGAGATCGGCTACGATACGTGCGCCCGACTTGCCCGGAAAGCCGGTTATACGGCAACGTGCCTGTGCTTGGTCGATCCGATCGGCTCAATGAGCGCGCTGCCCTGGTGTCGTCAACACACGACGCACAGTTAGCTTTGCAACTAGGTAAGTTGTTTATTTTTTTTAACTATCTGGGTTTTCCACTTTCGATCTCTGGCGATCAATCGCCTCCAGGTTGAAGCGCATGTTTTGATTCTTCTCTAAGAGTTGAGCTACCAAAATCTGTAATATCACGGCGCGGTGACGCCAGTAGGCTTCACCTGCTTCGGAGATCTCTTCGATCGGATCTGATTGCATGGACGCCTCCGTCGTGATCATGAAATGGTCAAGATGAATCTACCGTAACTTGAGGACCCGAGATCAGCCAGACTCAAAGGAGTGAATCGGACCCAGTCCTTTTGGTTCTCTTCTTCATGATTTCAGACCCACTTCAGCTCTCGATGGGGATGTTGTCGGGCAACTGAGTACTCTGAAAGTAAGAAAGCCGCAAAGCTGAGTCTACCTGCTCGTAAACTGCAACAAGCCGAAACTTCGTGGATGTCGTGAACCCTCGTCGGACTGCGGTCGCATGACTCTCGCCTATTACCATCGCTGTCGTCTCAAAGACGCGGACATCCTCGATACACAGCATGATCGAAGTGAAGGCCAGTCCACCCTCCCGAAGGTCACGGAGTACCTCTTCCTTGTTCAGCATAGAACCGTCGGAACGCACTAGTCTGTAGTCGTCAGAATAAAGCGCGGAGAGAGCATTAAGGTCGCCCGACAGAAGGGCACCGTAGAAGTGTTCGTGATGCACTTTCAAGACGTCCTGTGCGTTCAAGTTGAACCTCCAGTTCGGTCAATCGAGGGAAGCGTTAGCTCGTTGTGCTAGCAAATCCTGATTCTCAGATCTTTCCAGTTCTTTCTTCAGCCGAGTGCGCACAGCGCTCCCAGCGTCATGGAGCTTAGCGATGCTGCTTCAACCAGCGGAGTCGACGTGACTGACCCCCCTCCAGCTTTCGAAGTCACGACCGTCAATGTCAGTCGATCGCCATCTAGTTTCACCTGACGCTTCAATCGCTGTCCTATCAGTGCAGGAACAAAGGAGACGCTGGGAATATGAGTTACGGTCGCTGTGACCTCATCGAATTGATATTCACCGGAGTAGCCGATGAAGTTCTCTGATTCTTTCTCATCATCACTTTGGGGGTTTGAATTCCAATCACCGACAACATGCGACGAACGACGGACACTCATCAGTAGATCGGACATGAGGCCACCAGGCGTGTAGGATTAACGCCAAGGGGAAGCACGGCTTCTGCCTCTTCAGCGGTATCCGTGTAGCTCTCAAGGCTCCATGAGCCTATGAGGTCTGCGCCGACAGCAGGCGCGCCGGGCCTTGCGGAATTGATGTAGCGAGCATTGTTTCTCCTAAGTGAGGAGGTGCTCCTCGCGGTCTTTTGGTTCTATCGAAGAACGACTAGCCGCATTCATATGGCGACGGGATAGTCGGTGTAGCCGTGTTCCCCGCCTCCATAAAATGTAGATCGGTCGTATTTGTTCATTGGAAGTCCATCTCGTATGCGCTCCACGAGGTCAGGGTTGGCTATAAACAGTCGTCCGAAGGCGATGCCATCCGCTTCTCCCTTAGAGACTGTTTGGGTAGCTGATGACGGCGTGTAAGCTGCAGCCGAGATTAGGGGGCCTCGGAAATTGGACCGGAAGAGTTGCGCATTGTTGAGAGCCTCTTCATGCAATCCGTCTCCAAGTCCAATCTCGGAGCCCCGGCCCTCGATGAGGTGAAGATAGGCGATTTGTCGTTTGTCGAGGGCACTGATCGCGATTCCATATAGATGCAATGGATTGCTATCGTGAATACCACCGTATTGTCCAAACGGAGACAGACGCACACCCAAACGGTTTATGCCGACAGCTGCGCTCACCTTGTCGACCACTTCGAGAAGAAAGCGAACGCGGTTTTCGGCAATGCCACCATATTCATCTGTGCGTTTGTTCGTACCATCCTGCAGAAACTGATCGATGAGATGGCTATTGGCCGCCTGAACCTCGACACCGTCGAAGCCGGCCTCTATTGCATTCAGAGCGGCCTGAACAAAAGTATCAACGATCGTCGAAATCTCGTCCGTCTCAAGAGCTCGCGGAGTTTCGGTTGGAACCTGCTTGAATTCATTCGTAAACGCGGGCAGGTCCGGTGGGATAGCGGACGGAGCAACCGGAAGGCTGTTCTGGGGTAATAAGGAGGAATGCGAATTCCGACCGTTGTGAGCAATCTGCAGAAATATCCTTCCCCTTTTGGAGTGAACCGCGTCCGTTACCGAGCGCCATCCGTTGATTTGATCCTCCGTATAAATCCCCGGTGCGCCAGGATAGCCCTGTCCTTGATGACTTACAGCTGTGCCCTCGGCGATTATGAGACCAGCCGACGCACGCTGTGCATAGTATTTTGCATTGAGTGCCGTCGGAACGTTCCCGGTGCCTGCCCTCATTCTAGTCAAGGGTGCCATGATGATCCGATTTTGCACTTTGATGGTACCGAGTTGCAATGGAGCGAATAGAGCGTCGTGATTCATCAGATTTTCCCGTCTGCGTTCCTTAAAGCCGTAATCAAGCAAGGGGTTGGAGTTGAAGCAATTAGGGGACTACGAAACCTTGATTTCGCCCATATCAATCTTCACCAAAAGCGGATCCATTACGGGCTTGTAGTCACTCTCATATGCATAAATCCGTCGCTTCGTGGGAATGATAATGCCACCCACGTCTCGATATTCGGAGGCATAGTTGAGGCCGGTTGCTCCACCCAGAATGTCAACGGTGTAATCGTGCCGCCGAAGCAATCCGTCAGGGCCGAAGCAGGAGATCTGCTCTCGGGTGTGACTCTTTACATTGTCAGGAAAGGTGACCTTGAGCCTGCGCCATGTTTCTCCGTCCACCTCAATCGATGCAATCTCCTCGCTGACGAAGCCTTCATGGGTGTACAGAAAAGGAGTGTTCAAGTAGGTCCACAGAGCCTCGCCCTGAAAATAGGCAACATGAAAGTCATCCCACGGTGTTTCATGTTGTTGGCCCACGAAAGACGCCTCGGGATCGTCTCGCACTTGAATGAGCGTTCCATTTGCTTTTTCCATGACGATTCGGCTCGGTTCGAATTTGATTCGCTTATCCTGGCCCGGAAAGTCAGTGACCACTCGCTCCTTGCGAGTGTCGACCGACATGACGATGTCTTTCAGGTAGTCTCCCTGGCCCTTTACAAACCAGATTGCGCCTGTTATTTGAGCGGCCACCTGAATTGACTTGATCTCACTCCACCGCTCCAAGCCGCCGTGTGCGTTGACTGCCGTCGTTAATAGGTCATTCATGATTTCTCCCTGTTAATCGTTGACTAAGTTTGTACTTCCAGAGCGGGGTGCGATGCGCATCGAACGTAGAACATCCTGAGGAGCGTTGCATTCATGCGAGGACTGGAGGTTGCTCCAACTGTTCATTGAACGAATTTACGAAGGAGGCCTCTTGAGAGCCTTGCTGGTCGCGCAGGAACTTGGCGCGAGGAACCAGAATCTCGTCGGCATCCGTCGCTAGGGCGACGACTGTGTCTCGAATGAAGTCGTCGAGCGGCATGGCACGTGGCTCCTCGCTGCTGTTAAGCAGCTCAGTCCGGACCCAGGGAGGGATAACCTCAAGCACGCGCACCGAAGTGTGCCTGAGCTTGAAGCGCAGTGACTGGGAATAGGAATGAAGCGCGGCCTTTGTAGAGGAATATACGGCGGTCATCGCCATCGGAGTGAATCCAAGAACCGAGGAGACGATCAGGATCGTGGCAGACTCCTGCTTCTTCATGTGCTCAACAAGCGCACCGGTAAGGCGGATCGGCCCCATCAGGTTCGTCGTAATCGTGCGGGAGATGAGATCGTCATCGATAAGCGTCGAAGCATCATCGATCTCCATGATGCCGGCATTATTGATGAGGACATTGAGGGCCGGATACTTCACAACGAGCACTTCCGCGGCTCGGCGAATGCTCTCCGGGTATGACACATCAAGCTCTATGGATTCCATCCCAGGATTAGCTTCGGTGGTCTCTGCGAGGTGTCCGGCGCGACGGCCCGAAATGATTACCTTGTTGCCGAGCTTGTGAAGCGCTTCCGCTAAAGCTCTGCCGATCCCGGAACCGCCGCCTGTGATGAAGATCGTGTTGCCGTTGAGATTCATGTTGTGCTCCTGCTCTGCTAACTATGCGGTTGTATCTGCGGACGGACCGTAGATGGAAGGAACTGCAGCACCCATCGGCCTGAGGTAGGTGGATAGCTGTCCTCGGTGATGGATGCCATCGAAGAGAAACAACCAGAGGATCTGCCCAAGTGGTTGCGTGAGAATGACAATGCCGCTAGAGGTCACCTTTCGCTCTTTAAGCCAATCGGTTGGGTCTATCGCGACAAGTTGCTGTTGGAGTCGCTCCGCAGAGTGATGGAACTCTGCCAGGAGCGCTACATGATCAGGATGATTTGTGCGCGGCACTTCTGTGCTGTCGGAGCTCGTGAGATGATTTGAAATCTCAAGGCAGCGAACGATCGTCCAAGCCGTTGTTCCTGCGGTTGGCGAATTAGGATGGGTACGGTAGGAAAGCATGTCAGCAGGAATCGCATGAAGAACCTTAGCCGTTGTCGCCGATTCCACCCGGTGGCGCTCCCGAAAGAACTCGATCGTTCCAACTGGATCAAAGTCGGGCATACTGCACCTCCCCTTGAGTGGTCTCAATCTCGTCGATTGTGGGGTAGTCGGTATACCCAGCGGCCGTTGCTCCGTAGTACCCTTCCGGTCTCTGAGGATTCAATTTAGAGCTTCTGCGTATCCGCTCGACCAGGTCTGGATTGGCGATGTATTCGCGGCCGAAAGCAATCATCTCTCCCAGTTTGTCGCGGAGAAGTTGCTCACCGCGCTTGGGGCTGATGTCGACGTTGAGTATCAATGTGCCTGAGTACAATTTCCGAAAGTGGTGAAGCACGCCGTCCCTCTGCAGTGGTTCGATCGGAGTGTCGGAGAGGTCTGCAAGCTGGCGCATCAACATGACATGGGACAGGTCGTAGTCGTTCAGTCTGCGATACACGTATTCCGCCGTGGGCAGCGTCGATGACGAGGAACGGAATCCTCCGCGCTCGGGCATCATGGTTCCGGCCTTTACTCCGACCCTGGAGCTTGGCCAGACCTCAAGAACCGCTTCCAATGCTTCGAAAAGAAGACGGGCCCGGTTCTCGATGGAACCACCGTAGTTGTCTGTTCGAAGATTCAGGTTCTCCTGCATGAATTGCTGAAACAGGTAAACAAATCCGCCCTGGATCTGGACACCGTCGAAGCCGGCGTCGCGGGCAACCTTTGATGCATGCCTGAAGTCCGCAATCGTCTGCCGAATGTCATCAAGAGTCATGGCAGTTGGGACCTGCGTCATCTCCGTATTGCCATAGCCGGTGTGAACCAGTTGCTCCGGATTGACCGCGGACGGTCCTAGGGGGGAGTAACCGTGGCCGACGAGTGCGCGACTGGAGACTGACCCCTGATGCCAGAGCTGCACGATCATGTGGCCGCCCGCGCGGTGCACGGCGTCGGTAATCGTGAGCCATCCCTTGCGTTGTTCCTCGGTGTATATCCCTGGTGCTCCGAACCAGCCACGCGCTTGATCACTGACGAACGTCCCTTCGCTGATGATCAGACCAGCACTCGCTCGCTGTTCGTAATACTCCCGCATCAGATCGTTGGGAACGGCGCCGGGTGTGGGCGTCCGCATTCTTGTTAGCGGGGCCATCACGACCCGATTTCGTAGCTCCAGATCACCGAACAGGATCGGTTGCAGAAGAAATCCCTTACTTCCTTCGTGCGAAGTTTCGTCTGTAGCGCTCTTTAACATCTGTTTCTCCTGTCTCATCCCCCGCGTTGCGCCGCTGCAATTGAGATCGGCTAAGCAACCGCGAACGATTCGCCAAACATTGGAAGACCGCTCTTCGATTCGGCCTCGGTGACTTCATCCTGGATGACATCCCAGTGTTCAACCAGAACTCCATCGCGCAATCGAACGATGTCAGCAACGATCCAATTCCGGGGAAGGCCATGACCGGAGAACCGGCCATGCAGAATCACGAAGTCGCCGTCCGCCACTGCCAAAGCGTTCTCGTAACGCGCCGATGAGGGCAGGCCCTTGGTGAGCTCAAAGAGCCCTTTTCGACCTTGTGCGATATAGGCACTGTGCTGAACGTATCCTGGCGACCAAAACGTCTCAGCGGTGGAGTAGTCTCGTAGGTTGAAAAGCGTGTCAAACGCTTTGAGGACTGTCGCTTTGTTTTTGCTGCTCTGAGTTGAGTCCATCGTTAGACCTCCGTGGATACTGTGCGGTGAAGTAAAGAGGCGCTATTGATCGCGTCTATGACACGATGCATGGCGACGGCATCAGAGAAGTTACGCGCATCGCTTGTTCCCGAAGCGCAGTCCTTTGCGAACGCCGCATAGAGCTGTGCAAGATCCTGCACACTCACGTCTAATGAAGAATCAGGAATTGTCTGGTAGCGCCGTGGAGTCGGGAGAACATGCCACTCGCCATCTTCGCCCTGGGAGCCTTCGAGCAGGTTGTCTTGTTTCGTCCCAAACGATTTGGCATTTGTAACTCTTAAATCCCCACATGTGCCCGTGATGTCAATCTGCAATCCAGATGGATGAAGTTTGCCCCCTTCGATCTGGATCTCGAACAGAGCTCCACCTTTCAAGGTGCCGATAGCCATGACACAATCGGGCGTCTCATTGTGGAATGTCTGTCCCGTCCTGCTCAATGTCAGGTCTGGAAACTGCGTCGCGACAATGGAACTCACGGTACTCGGTTGACCAACAACATGGAACAACATGTCCATGAAGTGGCCGCCATAGATGGAGAGAACATGAGAGAAGTTGCTCTTATCGACCGTCCATTCCAAGCCTGCTGATCGGGCCGGACCGAAGGAAGCCATGCTCACATGCATCCTGACTGACCTGAGGCGCCCCACGTATCCCTGAACAAGAATGTCTCGAAGGTACTGAGTACTTGCACCGATAGTTCTCTGCAATCCAACGACATGGCGGCCGCCAGCGGCCTGGACCATCGACAGAAGTTCTTCAGAGTCGCGGGTGTTCGTGGTCAACGGCCACTCGCAATAAACATCTTTGCCTGCCGCGATTGCGGACTTTACCGCAAGCGCGTGCTCCGGGGCCGGCGGAAGTACGACGACAAGATCTACGTCTAATAGATGAGCCAGTTCTTCAACGCTACCGACGGCGTGTTCGATTCCAAACGCATCTGCTGTCTCTTGAGCCTTCGATTTGCTTCGGCTGGAGACCGCAACGATTTTGTACTCAGGGAGTAGTCGTAGCGCTGGAATGTGTCCGTACCTCCCCCAGTTCCCAACGCCTACCAGTCCGACTCCAATTGGTTTTTGGCTAAACACAGAATGCCTCGATTCGACACGTTGATTCGTAGACCGCCGCGCGGTGTTCTCAGAACTCAATACTGAAAGCGAGCGGCGTGCTTGATCGCGAATTGCGCAATAGTTTTTGGTTGCCGTCCCGTTATGGCATGAAAGTTGTCGAAAGTCTCGTCCGCGCCAATGTCTTTACCGTTGGTCAAGTCGGTGTAGCTGTCGAAGACACACTTCATGTACGCGGGCTCCGCTCCAGCAGCCAGGACGTTACGCAGGAAGTCCGCGGGTGGTTGAGGCTCGTATGAGAATGGCTTACCCAGAGCCTCGGCAAAGGCTTCCGCAAGTTCGTAGTACGTTTTCGCCTCATATCCCAGGCGGTATGTGCGACCCGCCTGCGTGTCCGGATCGAGTAGGCAGGCTGCAGCGACCGCCGCTACATCCTCACAATCAACCCAGCTAAGCCGGGCTGCGCCGACGTAATGCTTGATAACTCCATTGTTGACGTAGCTCTCACCGCCGTAACCGAGCAGATTCTGCATGAAGATCTCTGGGCGTAGATGGGTGAACCGGATACCGGACCACTCGATGTAACGTTCGATGAACTGATGCCAACCGTAGTGCGCAACCTGCGTATCATCGTCCCCGCATGCGCCGAGGTGAACGATATAAGTGACACCGGCTCGTTTCGCGGCATTGACGAGGTCCTTGCTCTGCCGCAGCATGTCCACCGTGTATCCGGTTGCCATGAAGATGCTGTCGACGCCTTGAAGCGCTGGCGCAAAGGTCTCGAATTTGTCGAGATCGAGGTAGACGACTGGAACTCCGAGGTGATCTGCTTTCTCCACCTTGCGCGCGGCGGCGACGACGTCGACTGTCGGCTGTCCTGCCAACTCGGAGAGTACGGCGCCGCCGACTTGACCGGTTGCCCCCATGACGAGAATGCGTGTCTTTTTGAGCATGAAGATCTCCAGGGTATGGCTGCTCATTGACGGGCATACCGAACTTTCTAGTCGATGTGGTTGGATTGAGCGGAGCGACCGCGGTGACGTTCCACAAGGTGTTGCCGCAGCCGATCGAGCCTTTATACCGTAATCGATTCAGCAGCGAGAGCTATGATGTCTGCGACTTCTTTTGGGTGCGACATGAACGGGCAATGGCTTGAAGCCACTGACCGAACAGTCGCGTTCATTCGCTTTGCCAGGAATTCCTGAGCGGGCGGAGGGATCATCTGATCCTCACTGCAGGTGAGATACCAGGAAGGGAGGGTCTTCCATGCAGGAGCGCTTTCCAGGCCGCCAAAAGCAGCGAAGCTGAGAGGCTTCTGGACAGCTGCCATAATCGAGGCCTCGTCATCTGTCGCGCCGCCGGCAAAGGCAGTGTGGAACTTGTCCCGGTTAATCCAGAGAAAGCCCTTGTCGTCTGGCTCTATGGCTGCGGAGCCCGGCGAGGGCGGGCCCTGCTTGCTCAGGGATTCAAGGCTTTCCCCTTCATCGAGACCGAAGGCCGTTATATAGACGAGGGCCTTTACCTGTGGTGTGGCAGTCGCGGCCCCGGTAATCACTGCGCCGCCGTAGGAGTGGCCCACGAGAACAGTTGGGCCATTGTTCGCGGTTAGAAGCCGGCGGGTAACCTCGATGTCACCTGTGAGGGACTGTAACGGAATCTGCGCGGCTGTCACGTTGTAGCCCTTAGCCTCGAGTAAGAGGATGACCTTGCTCCAGCATGAGCCGTCAGCCCAAGCGCCATGTACCAGCATGATGTTCACATTTTTGCTCATTGCAATCTCCGATTCGTTGTGATGGCGGTGTCCTGCCGTTGTTCGTTATGCCGAAAGGACGGCGCTATAGGCTAGATAGTCCGAGTACCCGTGTTCGTCAAAGGTGTAAAAGGTTCCGCGGTCGTATTCGGAGAGTGGCAAGCCTTCACGTATGCGGAGCGGAAGATCCGGATTAGATACGAAGTAACGCCCAAACGCCACCGCGTCTAACGTTCCGGAAGCGACGATCTGTTCTGCGGTATCTGGTTCGAATCCGCCGGCCGCGATCAGTTTCCCTCTGAAGATGCGGCGAAGTTTCTCGGAGGCCACGGCTCCCTGGCCTGCATGGATCAAATCACTGCCGCCAATGCGAGGCTCGATGATATGAAGGTAAGCAAGGTTATAGTCGTTGAGCTTCTCCGCGATATAGGAGAACAGCGCATCGGGGTCGCTGTCGGACATTCCATTCCACGTACCGTTTGGACCGAGGCGCACGGCCACACGATCTGGGCCCCAAACGGAGATCAAGGCCGCGAGAATCTCAAAGAGGAAGCGGCTGCGATTCACAATCGAACCGCCGTAATCATCCGTTCGCTTGTTACTGCCATTCTGCAGGAACTGATCGACTAAGTATCCGTTGGCCGCGTGCAACTCTACACCTTCGAAATCAGCGTCCATTGCTCGCTGCGCAGCGTTTCTGTAGTCCTGCACAACGCAGTCAATCTCTGTGACCGTCAAAGCACGATGTGGCGTGGACTGCGCCCATCCTCCAGGGATCGACACCAGGTGATTCGGATGTTCCCAATAGCTTGGGTCTACGGAGGCAGAGACCGGCATTGCTCCACCAGTCATCGCGGTATGCGACGAGCGACCCGTATGCCAGAGTTGGGCAAACATATGGCCGCCCTTCGCGCGGACGTCGGCGACGATCTTGCTCCATCCCTTGACCTGTTCGGCTGTGTAAAGCCCCGGGGCACCCAGCCAGCCGCGGCTTGTAAGAGAAATGTTTGTAGCCTCAGAGATAATTAGCCCGCCATCGGACGCCCGCTGTTCGTAGTACGCCTTCATGAGACCACCGGGCACAGAGTCTGGCTGGATCGACCGGGAACGAGTGAGCGGTGCCATGATCACGCGATGCTTCAAGGACAAAGCTCCGAGTTGGATTGGCGAAAATAGATGAGGACGCTGGATGCTGGTCATGCTTTCTCTCCGTACTCCGATTGCTAGGACTAAGCTACGCGCCCGCCATATCCCGGCAACAGCCACGATGGAAGGGTTGTTCTCCAGTTCTTTCGGCTCCCCCGAATCGTTCTTCGAAGCAAGCTGAAAAGCGCAGGTATCGCAGTATTTCCAACCGCAGCGTTCTCACTGCAAAAGGAAAACTGAAGAAGCGGCTCTTTTGGCGGGGGCAATATAGGAGCGCGGAGAGTATTCTCAAGTTACGATCAGCACGCCCGGAGATGGACTATGCCGATGACGCGAACTATCAGAGTGTTGGCGGTTGATGATCACCCGCTGCTACGCGCCGGTATTGCCAGCGTGATCAATGCTGAGCCAGGCATGGAAATTGTTGCTGAAGCTGCGGATGCTCATGAAGCGATTGCAGCGTACCGGCAGCACCGACCCGATATCACCCTGATGGATCTCCGACTTTCAAAGGGCACCGGCATTGAGGCGATCAGCGCAATTCGGTCGGATGCTCCAGGAGCTCGGATCATTGTGCTCACCACGTTCGGGGGAGACGTATTAGCCTTGCAGGCATTCAAAGCCGGAGCGAGTGGCTATCTGTTGAAGAGCATGATGCGCGCGGATCTGATCGACACGATTCGCCTGGTTCACGCTGGCCATCGGAAGATACCCTCAGAGATCGCAGCCACAATGGCCGAACACGCAGGAGAAGATTCCCTGACCATTCGCGAGTTGGATGTGTTGCATTCCATTGCTACTGGTAACTCCAATAAGATCATTGCCGATGACCTCGATCTCTCAGTACATACGGTCAAGGGTCATGTGCAGAGTATTCTCTCCAAACTCGGGGCCGGCGATCGCACCCACGCCGTGGTCATTGCACTGAAGCGCGGAATACTTGAACAATGATGTCGTCAATGTCGATGACAAGGCGTGTCGGGACACTCAAGCCCACGATCATCGCCTACTGTCTCTGGGTAGCGATCTTTACCCTGCTGAGCGGATGCACTCGGTCTTCGTCCATCATTTTCCTGGAAGTTCCGCCTGCCAGTTCCGGCGGCATCGGAACCAGTGGACTCATTCGCGGCAAGGTGCTGGGAAGATACCGCGGGCGGCATATCGTACTGTACGCGTTTGCAGATAGTCGTTGGTGGGTGCAGCCCTTTGAGTCTGCAGCGCATACAGAAATCTCAGAAGATGGCTCATGGAGAGCGCAGATCCACCTTGGGAGTGAATATGCGGCCATCCTGAGTAAGGAGGATAGCCAGCCGTCGCAGTACCTGGACGCTCTTCCGACCCTCGGAAAGACAATCGACGCCATCGCCGTGGCCGGAGGCGGCGGAATCGAAATTCCAACACCTGACGATCCGTCCCACGAGACAACTCTGCGTTTCAGCGGCCTGCAGTGGAAGGTGCGCACCGTTCCCGGAGATAGGGCATCGAAGACCAACGAGTACAGTTCCGATAATGTCTTCGTGGACGATGCCGGAACTCTGCACATGCGTCTCATCCGAAACTCTCATGGCTGGGTTTGTTCTGAAGTCAATAGCATTCGTTCGTTCGGGTATGGGACCTATACCTTTAACATCAGTGACGTAGCCCAGCTTGAGCCGGCTGTCATGTTCAGTGCATTCACTTACTTCGATCGGCCCTTGGACGGTGACCATCGGGAGTTGGCTATCCGCCTTACGCGACGTGGTGTGGCTTCAAACACGAACGCCGAGTTCAGTATCCAACCATCCTTCGTTCCCGCGAATTTCTACCATTTCAATGTGCCTCCAGGTCCGCTGCAGCTCAACATGAAGTGGCGCGCCGATCAGGGCGAATTTACAATTTCGCGAGACCAAATACCTCTGAAACAGCCGCTTGAATCATGGCCTTTTAACACGGGCATGCCAATACCAAACGACACGCATGTCTTTATCAATCTTTGTAACTATGGTTATGCACCTTCTCCTCCAACGCACGACGCCGAAGTGGTGGTGAAACGTTTTGAGTTTTTTCCCTAAGAGATCGAACACTCGAAGCCAGATCCACCTTGTTGCGCTGATCGCTCTCTCGTGGTCTGTATTGGCCTGTGCACAGGGCGCTGGTACGGGTTTACAGCAGTACGTGCGCGCCGAATGGGGACCGGATAAGGGGCTTTCGTCCGGCCGGATTCAGGCGCTCGCGCAGACCCGCGACGGTTATCTCTGGATTGGAACGGCAGAAGGCCTTTTCCGTTTTGACGGTTTGCGTTTTGTGCCGATACTTACCGCTCAGAATCATCCGTTACCTCAGATCCTCGGTCTTGCGGTCGACAGGGACGGCATCCTCTGGGTGCGAGCCGCAGATACGCGCATCCGGAAGGTGAGGCGGGACGAAATCGGCCCTCCTGTTTCTCTCGACAAAAGGTTCCTCGCTATAGTCGCCATGGCGGCCGACCAGACGTCTGGGATCTATGCCACGGAAACGCTTAAGAGCGTGGTGCGACTGACACAGAATCATGTGGATCAGCTCTCTATTCACCTACATACCCTGCTGATCTCGATCTCCGAGGCGAGCGACCGGAGGCTTTGGATTGGAACGGATCGAGGCCTTTTGTCTTGGTCGAACGGGAAACTGTCGGCGGTAGGCGGTCCCGAGGTAAATCAAAAAATCAACTGTCTGCTTCCTGATACTGGTGGTCACGTTTGGGTGGGAACGGATGATGGGCTCGCCTACTGGGATGGTCACAACCTGATTCCCCGTTCATTTGGGAATCATGAAATGCAACATCTTCAGGTGCTAACGATCATGGAGGACCGGGAAAAGAACTTGTGGATCGGAACCGCGCGGGGCTTGCTGAGATCCAACTCTGTTGGGGCTGCGTGGGTTCGAGCAGGTCCGAGTTCCGAGCGCGTCCCTGTGACAACGCTATTGCAAGATAGAGAGGGAGATATCTGGTTTGGTAGTGGTTCCACTTTGGAACGACTGAAGAACACTCCGATCGTCCCGGTCAGACTGAATGACTCCACTCTTGGGGAGAGTTTCGGTCCTATATATGTAGGTCAGAATGGCCGCGTATGGTTTGCAGATGTTCGCCATGGTCTTTACTGGATGGAACATGGGATCGCACACTCTGTGCTCAACGACGGCATGTCGAAGGATGAGGTGTACTCCATAGACGGTAACGGAGACGATATTTGGGTTGGAAGACGAAACGGCGGGTTGACGAGGCTACATATCGGCCCTGGTTCCATCGAAAGCAAAACCTGGACGACGGTTGACGGACTCTCGCAGAACAGTGTGTATACAGTGCGTGTGTCGTTCGATGGGACGGTGTGGGCAGGCACTCTGACAGGAGGGCTAAATCGATTCTCGAAAGGCCTGTTCGCACATGTCGACGAGAAAGACGGATTGCCCGCCAATGACGTCTCGGCTATTGAGCTCGGCCGCCAGGGCCAAGTATGGATCGGCACATCAAGGGGGGTGTGCCAAATGGAAGATCTTCGATGCTTGCCCCTATTCCCAGGAACGCAGCCTGCCGGAAAAGATGTGCTTTCACTCTTCGAAGATCCATCCCGTGGCCTTTGGATCGGGACCTCGCATGGGCTGTTTCTTGCTGACGATCATGATGAACATCCCGCCCTGATCGGAACGGGATCACAGCCGAGGATTTTAGGCTTGAGCTTGGACACGACCGGAAGACTCTGGATCGAAAGCGATCGGGCCGTCATGAGCACCGTCCCTGCGGAGTTATTGACGTCGAAGGGCTCTTCCTTCCGAACGTATGGAAACGAAGATGGACTGCAGTCAAACGAAGGTGTTCACCGCTCCCGCTCGTTGGTCACTGACAGTAGTGGGCAGGTGTGGATTACAACCGCGCATGAACTGGCGATGATCGCAACCCACCCAACACCTATTCCGATTGTTATTCCTCATGTAGAAGAAGTCAGCGCCGATGGTGCGCTCTTGGATCGTAGTAGCGCAGACGTGCCCCCCGGCGTCAAGCGGCTCAATTTCTCTTTTACTGGCCTGGACCTGCACGCTCCGTCACGAATTCGTTTTCGCTATCGTCTTGATGACTTCGACAAGACTTGGATCGATGTTGTCAATGAACGGGAGGCAACGTATACCAATCTAGCGCCCGGTAAATACACGTTCCGATTGATTGCCTCCAATGAGTCAAATTCCTGGAATTCAGAGGAGAGCACGGTCCGAGTCGTCATTGAGCCTGGCATTTGGCAGCGTTGGTCGGTGAAAGTGATCTTAGCAGGAGCCCTCACTCTTTTAGTGGTGTTCGTGTATTACACGCGTACGACTTTCCTTCTGGCACAGGCGAACCTCCTCGCGGATGAACGTCTTAGTGAGCGAACGCGGATCGCACGCGACGTTCACGATACTCTTCTACAGGGATTCATAAGTTCGCTGATGCACCTTCATGTCGCGGAGAAACAGATTCCAACCGAGTCTCCTCTGAAAAACAGGTTGGCATTCGTACTGGAAGGCATGGAAAAGGTCATTGAAGAGGCGAGGCTCACAGTCGTCGGGCTCCGGACCCCTGATTCTGGGCACGAAAATCTTGAAGGCTGCCTACGAGACTTCTTTCAAGAAATAAGTGACATCGGGAATGCTGATTTGATGCTTCGCTCGACTGGTAGACCTCACCGCCTTAAACCTGCAGCCCATGAAGACATAAGCGCAATTGCGAAAGAGGCGATCTTGAATGCCTTGCGCCATGCCGGCGCGAAAAGGGTGCTGGTAACCATTGCCTGGGGGTGGCTGGGATTGAAGCTGCTAATCTCCGATGACGGCTCTGGTATGGATGCGACCGTAGCAGAGCACGGGCGCCCCCAGCATTGGGGGCTTGCTAGTATGCGCGAGCGAGCAAAGCAACTCAAGGGTCGATTCAAGATTGAAAGCCATTCAGTCTCTGGTACAAAGATTACGTTAAGCATTCCTGCGAGGATCGCTTATCAAAGGCTGAGCAAATCTACGAGGACGAAGCCTTCCGATACAGGCTGAGTTTTGAAGGCTGGCGGCGAATGCCGCCGGCACTTCGTGTTCGAAGGTTCGTGATTCCGACAAGTTGTCAGAACCACGAGTTCTACATAGCTACTTCAGCGCCAATACGGGACTTTGATTGTCCGGAAGCCGCTTGGAAAATGAAGTCAGACACCTCTTGAGGCCGAGAAAGCATCGGTACATGACTTGTCGGTAATGTAAGGGTTGTGGCGTTCATACGCTTTGCTGTGACGCGTTCTTGTTCCGGCGCAATCATCCGATCATTCGAGGCGACTACGAACCAGCTCGGTTTGGTTCGCCCGGCAGCCGTTGAGATTTCCGCGCCGAGAGCAGCTCCTTAGGTAGGGGTTTGCGTTGCCTTGGTCGAACGCACCCAGGTGCTCTTTCGCGATGTGCCCGAGCTTCTCCGGCGGCTCTGGCGGGAACTCCACCCGGCAGCGAGCGAGCAGCTGCCGCTCTTCCTATGACCGCCTCCGCCCGCTGTGGAAGAGCGCATTGCGATTTGGCATCAACTGAAGACAACGGCCTTTGCTGGTACTAATAGGTCATTGGATCCGTTTCGCATCTGGAGTACCTTGCACCGTCTTCCAGGCTCGATGTTTGCCATGCAGGCGGTAAACGCAACGTGAGACCTAACTCGAGCGCATCCTGTAAGCAGGAATGATGCTCGTCCGGGAGGATCTTGGGTCGTGATATCGAGATTTCGCTACATTGCGCTGTTCGCCACTCTGCTCCCTTCCACGATCTACGCGTGTTCTGTCTCGCGTCTGGAAACTCCAGAAGAACTGGTGTCCGGGGCTGACATGATTGTGCGGGCTGTCGCGATCGACTACCAGAGCCCTCCTGCCAACCCAAACGTATAGACTACCGGGGTACCTGATTCCACCGTGTCATTCAGAGTAATCGAGGTAGTTCATGGCAGCGCGCTTCGCGCTCTCACATTGCACGGTTACCTCGTCCAGCGAGATGACTTCAACGAGCGTGTAGTTCCTTACACCTTTGTACGTCCCGGCGGGCGCGGAGGAAGCTGTTTCGCAAATTCCTATAAGAGAGGAGGAGAGTATTTGCTCTTTTTGAAGAGGGCGAAAGAATCCTCCGAGTTCACTGTGAACTGGGCTGCTCTTGCTCCTGTGAACGAGCAACTGCATGGCGACCAAGACGCTTGGCTCCTATGGGTAAGGAAACAGGCAAAGGCGATAGCGCATACGAATTAATTCGTCCTCACAAGCGCTTTTCGGAAAACGTTTGACGAGATTTTCTTAAATGACGACAACAGCCCGAGGCACTCATCGAACCTCGCTCGGGGTGGTGTAGTGAGTACTTTCACTCCAAGACGACGAAACCGTTGTCGCACTCCTCAGCTATTCAGGCATGGATGCTTAGGGGTGAAGTGGGCGATCCAACGCGGCGAATATTGCTGACCTTGGACGATCACCGGGTCGCCCTTCTTCAAACGGGCCGAGGGCCATTCGGCGCATCCACCTCGGTAGAACCTTACAACCAAACGGTGCGGCCTTTAACCCACTTCAACAGCCATTCCCCAAAGCCAGGCAACCTATGTTGACGCAGATTTCTATGCTGTCCGAGGCTGCTGTATCGAGATAGGCACTTTCAACTGGGAGCATGACCACCTTTTCCGTCCCGTTCCACTTGGCCATCATGGGGTGTAAGAACAGCTCACGCCGCTGCGCCACGGCGAAAAATTTTACGCTCGTTCTTCGAGCTCGCTCGACGGCCTCCTCTCCCGAGGCAATGTATGGTCCGCCGCCTAATTGCAAGCATAAAGCCCAGATGAGATGAAGTGGCCTGCGGCAATGTATTCGGCCTATAGGTGAAGCTTTCGCTTCTGGCCATGATGTACTCCGCGCCCCTCTCTACCTTACAAGCTCGCCGGCATTAAAATGCCTTGCCTTGGGACAGGTTACGAGCGGGCCGGTTTGACCTGTTCTCTCATCAGTTCTTCTGCGCGCAATACCGAGGGGAAAATTAAATACAGTAGCAGCCGTGTGGTGGGAATGTGTGAATCGCGCTAGCGATTTGCATCATTTCCACCACTTCTACGCAGCGGGACGGTACTGCTGACCGGTTGTCAGAATGGCCCATGCGATACGAGCCAGCTTGTTGGCCAGTGCCACAACAGCCACATTGGAATGCTTCCTTACTGCAAGCTCGTCCATCCAGGGACCGAAGCTATGCTGAGATCGGTTTAGTCGTGCGAATGCGGCTCGAGCGCCCTCAACCAGCATTTTCCGCAAGTACTGATTTCCCCGCTTGCTTATACCCAGCAACTTCGCCTTACCACCTGAGGAGTGCTGCCGCGGAACAAGCCCCAGCCAAGAGGCCATATCACGGCCTGTCCGGAAAGCTGCTGCATTGCCCACTGCTGCGACAAGAGCGGTGGAGATGATCGGGCCGATCCCGGGAATACCCGTCAAACGTTTGCACGATTCGTTCGATCGGGAGATACGGCCGATCTCCTCCGTCACATTGCCAATCTTTGCCTCTAGCTCTTCCCACTCTTCTCGGAGTGCTGACAGAATCGTGCGTGAACGGTCGCTCAGTCCATTCTCCGCATCCTCCAAGACCGCCGGCAAATTCTTTCGAAGATGTTCGGATCCAACCCGTATCGGAAGACCGCGTTCAAGCAGAAATCCACGGATCTGATTGGTGAGCGCCACCCTGCGTTGAATCCAACGCTCGCGCACGCGGTGAAGCGCCTGCAGATCGAGCTGCTCTTCCGTCTTCATTGGAACGAAGCGCATGGTAGGCCGCAACACCGCCTCAGCAATCGCCTCTGCATCGATGAAGTCGTTCTTGTTCGACTTCACATACGGGCGCACGTACTCCGCCGGCATGAGCCTGACATCGTGGCCTTGGCTGGCAAGAATGCGAGCCAGATAGTGTGATCCGGAGCAAGCCTCCATCCCAATCACCTCCGCCCTCAGGTTCGCCGTGTACACCAGCAACTGAGGTCGCGAGAACTTCTTCTTCACTACCACGGAGCCCTTCTCATTAAGAGCGACGAGGTGAAAGACGGATTTTGCAACATCGATTCCAACGGTACGAATAGCCATAACGGTCTCCTCCTGAACGCAACTTCAGAGTGTAGCGAGCGGCGGACCATTACATAAGCTCGGGCCCCTCTCCGTAGAAAAGTTTTCTTGGGCTTGGGAGTTCGCACCACCCCATGTCCCTCCGGGCAGTATGTCCCAAGCGGACCGAGACAAACCGAAAAGGAGACTTATCATGCACAGCTTCAAGAACAACGCCCACCTCGAAGGCAATCTCGGCAAAGACGCCGAAATCAAGACCGTCAACAACCAGCAGGTCGTCAATTTCTCCATCGCCGTTCACGAGAAGTGGGAGAAGAACGGCTCGACCCACCAGAGGACAGATTGGTTCAACATCGAGGTCTGGGGGCCGATGACCAAGTTCGCCGCCACCCTGAAAAAGGGCGACCCGGTGATCGTCGAAGGCAAACTGATCCCGCGCCGCTACAAGGTCGATGAGGTCGACCACTTCGCCCTAAGCATCCGAGCCAACTCCCTCCGCAAGATCGACTACAACCAGCCCGCAGTCATTGACGAACCTGATGATGCAGCCCCAGATGCCGAGGACGCCCCCTTCTAAGGGGCGTCCCCGAGAGGAAGAGTGGCTCACAAGAGCCATTCTTCCCTCTGCTTTTAGGCGCTCTCCTCGCCAGCGAGAGTGGTCCTCAAAAGCCATTCTTTGACCTTGTTTGCCCACGGCGGCTTGCTCCCGTACTTCCGCTCGCACCACTTCACCATTCGCAACTCTTCCCGCGCCTGCTTCCTCTCACATGCAATGGCGCTCTCGTAAAGTTCCAGCCACGAAATGAAAAGAACCTCTTTGCCCCCGCACAATTCGATGTCCAGGCCGCTAGCTGTAACCTTCACCGAGACCCGGTGGGATCGCCCCCCTAGTGGCAATTCTGCATTCGGCCGAAAGCTATCTGAACTTAAACGCTTTACTCCAGTCCTCGCCTCCATCCTTCTCCGCTCCTTTGACAAAGTTGTGAACTGCCCCTCGACCACAAACCGTGGGGTATATACCCCACGGTTTTCGGCATTGGATGCTCGCAAATTGCACACAGTTTCCATGACATACAAACATAGAGAGGTATATACCCCTCTATGAACCGCTAATCATCCCGGCGGATGCTCTTCTTTTTCCCGAACGCCACCACGGCACTATTCACCATCGCGTTCATCGAAGTCCCCCTCGATAAGGCGGCCTTCTCCAGCCGCCGGTGCAGCTCGCGTGGGAGATCCACAGTCGTCTGCGCTATGCTCCGTATCTCTGATGTAAGTTGCAAAATAGGCACCGTCGTTAAATCAACGGTTTTCAAAATAAGCACAATTAATTTCACCAGTTCCCCACGCCGACAAATTCGTTCTCGAATCTCCGCATCTGCCTCGGGAACGAATCGCGGTCGCAAACGAACGGTGTCCTTGTTCGACGTTGAGGGTTCAGAATTGCTGATATCCTTCGTCACGACGAACGCGCCTCTTCCGAGTCGGCTCTCCTCGGCTTCACCTTCCACTCCACCGAACTAGACTGCCCTACTTTCTGTCTCAAATACTCCGCGCGTATGGCCTGCCCTCGCTCATACATCTCGACAAGCCTCTGAAACATAACCCAGTATCGACCGCAGATCTCCGCGATGCTCGCGCCAGTACGACGCTTTCCGTACCCTATCGTGCGACCGACCGCCACGCCAATCATAGCCTCCTTGATCTTGTGCGCGTCGCGTCCTATCAACTCCGCTGATTCAGCCGCCCCTTCCAGCTTCCATGCCTCGGCGCGAGCCGCCAGCGCGAGCATCACGTCCAGGTTGTGGCGCATATCCGTCAGGCCGTCCGCCCCCCCATACCAGGCTTAAGTACTCGTCCTCAGACCGGGGATGATCCGGCGCGTCTGCGGCCCGCAGGCACTCCTCGCCAACAACTCTGATGTTGGGAACCTGACGTAGATCATCCATTACATCCTTCCACCCCATTGATGAATAGCGCGCCGCCCTCATCTGTGTCGCAACTACTCCTATAGAGAGGAGTCCTACTATAACCAAAAGAACCACTACCACGATCGTCACAGGAGCTAATTCCTCTTCGCGTAAAATAATTCCCGGAGTTCGGTCGTAGTGGGTGCCACCTCATCTGGATCAAATGTTTGGGTCGCCCTCCGCCGAGCAAATGTGACTGTCCAAAATATCAAGGTTCCCAGATAAACAAATCTCCCGATCTGATCAAACACGGGCAGTTCCGCAGGCCATCCCATCGCGAGCTGCAGGCTTTGTCCTGTCAGCACGACAAGAGCCCACACGGACAGACCTTGCCCAATTGCCATTGCCCCTCTACTCCAGGGCCGGCGCAGACGATTTGCCGCCGCTGACATCGCAACAAACACCTCGCATGTGACCATCGACATAAAAATGTCCGCACGGATCGACCAGAGATCAAGCCCCGCCTGATTCGGCGGTGAGATCGCTTGTGCCACGACACCGGCTGCGAGTATTGCCGCGCCAGCATAAACAAAATACTGTCTCAGCCCCTTCTCAAACCATATTTGTGTCGATCGCATCACGACCCTAGCGAGTTCCAACACGACTCCGATCTGCAAAACATAGTCCCCACCCGCCAGCAGCCAGTACCAGCGGGCATATTCTCCAGCCGACCCATTGCGATGAATCACATACAGAGCGATGTCTCTCAGAAGCAAATAAAATATGCGCGCGGTGAAAACTCGAAAGGTCCTGGCTCCGCCTCGGGTTAACAGCGTAAACAGAAGCACCATGTGCCCAAAACAACACGCTGCCCACAGTACATAATCAAGAGTCTTCAACCCGCTCTCCACTTCATGATCCTCCCCACCTCTTAACGGCTGATCAGAATCCCAGCACCCATAAGAATGTCTCCACCATAATCGCAGCCTGATTGATCACAGCCTGACTGGTTTTCATCGTATTCTCACCTTTCACCGGTCTAGGAGCGCCACCTCCAACAGCATTCGGCGTTACCGTTGCCCAACTAGGCACCACCGCGCACCACAACGCCACTGCTAAAGCAGCTCGACGCACAACAACGAACGGACGAAAAACGTTTTTCATCGCACACTCCGAACCCATCTGTTGGGTTACATAAAGCATATTCACAATATTTCGTAGCCGTCCCTACGACTTTTGCACGCTCCCAGAATCACGACACTCCACTACACAGGTTACCTAGATGGTTATCATGGTTTGGATAAAGTAGCGTTCTCGTACCACAAATAGTAACAAACCACGTTGTTTGTCAAAACCAAGTCTGCAAGCCTCCCTTCCGAAGAGTGTTCGGGTGCGCCTGGCGGTGCCGCCAACATCGCCGATCGACAGATCGCCCTTGCGCGGCTCATGGTATTGATTCGCGAGCTAAAACCACTCGATCGGCAAGTGGTCCTACTTTATCTCGAAGGCGTAGACGCTGCCGGAATCGCGGAGGTGACGGGCATCTCCAGCGGCAACGTCGCCACAAAGATCCATCGCCTGAAAAACATTCTCACTCGCCGCTTTCAAGCAGGAGGCAATCATGACCAATGAAAGTTCTTCGCCCGATATTCGGAGCCTTTGGCAAAGCCAGCCTACCCAGCCCCCGAGCATCTCTCCCGAAGATATTCGCCGCAAGATGCAGAAATTCGAGCACAGGATATTTCGGCGAAATATCAGGGAATATGCTGGCGGAATACTTGTTGTAGTCGCCTTCGGTTTTTGCGAGTGGAAGCTCCCAGCGCCGCTTTTTCGCTTGGGTTCGGGACTGGCCATTGCCGGCGCACTTTACGTGATGTTTCAGCTCATCGACGAGCATCGGTCCGTCCGGCGCCGGGCGACTTGGGTTTGAGCACATGCATCGAGTTCCACCGCCAAACGCTCGAACGTCAGCGTGACGCATTGCGCGGTGTCGGGTCATGGTATCTGCTGCCGCTCGTTCCCGGCCTTGCAGTCATCATGGTTGGAACGGCGATAAATCAGTGGACTGCCCACCCTGTGGGCATGGGTCATCTAGTCATGGGCTACGGTATCGTGGTGGCCCTGGTAGGCGTGGTTTTCTTTGCTGTCTGGAAGCTGAATCAGCGGGGGGCCGATAGGCTTCAAGTTCAGATCGATGAGATGACCGCACTCCGCAGTCATCCGGAAAGTGGTGAGCGCCTATGTTAAGACTCAGACCTCGATTTTTCTCTCATCGTCAAAAAGCAGTCACGTTCTTCGTGCTCCTTGGTGTTTGCATAATCGCGACAATGCCATTCAGAGCCCGAGCGCAAGCCAAGCCGAACATTGCTGGAGACTACTTGGGAACCCTCGGTCCCCTGCACGTCAGGCTGCATCTGAAAGTGGACTCTTCAGGGTTGGTCACTGGCACTCTCGACAGCCCCGATCAAGGAGCCAACGGTATTTCCTGCGCTGACTTCCGTCTGGATGGTGAAGCCATGAGCTTTACAGTCCCGGCGGTCCACGGCTCATGGAAGGGAACCGTGGCCAACGATGGTGCGTCGCTCTCCGGAACATGGGACCAAGGAAGTCCGACGCCCTTGAACTTCGCGCGCGACAACTTTGTGGCAGCGGCCAAACCCTCGCCGGTCGATGGTATCTGGCTGGGGACGCTGCAAGTTGGAAGCACGCCTCTTCGTCTTCAACTTAGTGTAAAGAGCGATACCGCTGGTCGCGAGTTCTGCGCCATGGATAGCCTCGACCAACACGCCATGGGCCTGGAATGCGCAAAGGTCGTCCTCTCAGCCAACGACTTTTCATTCGATGTTCCGGCTGTCCATGGAAACTGGAAAGGCACGCTTTCAGCCGATGGCAACATTCTCTCGGGTGTCTGGAGCCAGGGCAGCCCGTTGCCGCTGAACTTTACCCGGCGATCTGTCGCGATAGCCGCCGCGCCCATTGCTGCACCCACCTACGATGCGGCACTCGCCCCGGTTGCGGCAGCCGATTTGCAATCCGTGCTGGACCGCGATTTGGCCGAAGCGCTCAAAAGTGGAGAACTTGCGCCTGGGACCGGCGTCGGGATATCCATTGCTGTTGTCGAACACGGTGTCAGGCGTGTCTTCAGTTACGGCGCCGCCAAGCAGGATTCGATCTTCGAAATCGGCTCCATCACCAAGACCTTCACCGGCCTTGTGCTCTCGCAGATGGTGGAACAGGGCAAGGTAAAGTTCGATGAGCCGGTGCGCGAACTGCTGCCGCCGGGTACGGTTGCCAAGCCCGCCGGAAATGAAATAACGCTGCTCGATCTGGCCACGCAGCATTCCGGCCTTCCGCGCATACCGGACAACTTCAAGCCCGCCGATCCAAGCAATCCCTATGCCGACTACGGCGCACCCAATCTATACGCATTTGTGGCTCAGCACGGTGTGGCAAAGCCTGTGGACGCCGGTTTTCTTTACAGCAACCTCGGCTTCGGTCTGCTTGGCCAGGCGCTGTCGGTTCATAGTGGCCTGTCATATCCAGCCCTTCTAAAGAAAGAGGTAATTGATCCGCTGGGGCTGAAAGACACAACCGTATCCCTCTCCCCCGCGCAACAGATCCGCTTCGTTGAAGGTCATGACGAACATCATCACCCCGCACACGCCTGGGATCTGGATGCCCTAGCGGGAGCCGGAGCAATCCGCTCGACTGCGGCTGACATGCTTACCTATCTGGAGGCAAACCTGCATCCTGAAAAGCTCACGCGCGTTGCCGGTTCTTCTGCTGGGGCCACGCTGTCTGCAGCTCTCGTCCAGTCGCATCAGCTTCGAGCAGATGCGATGCCTGGAACGCGCATCGCTCTCGCGTGGCTCTTTGTAGATAAAACTGGAGACTATTGGCACAATGGAGCCACCGGTGGATACAGCTCCTACGCATTCTTCAATCCCAAGGCAGATTACGCCGCCGTTGTGCTGCTCAATACCACTCTAGGAAGTACCGGCAGCTTTGCAGATCGGCTGGGCGAACACATTAGCCAGAGATTGGCTGGCAAACCAGCTATATCCCTCGCCAACTAGCGCAGCGGGACCATTCGGCGGATCACAAGGCATTCCATGATCGTGCACACCTCCGATAAATCGGGGTTTTCGGAAATGACGAGAGAATTGTGCACAGACCGCGTTCAACTGCGTCGCTACGTCAGCTGGTGACAAATCTCTAGCGCCGTATCGACAGTGCTCCACGTACAGAAGTGCGCGGCCACCGACGCTGCCGAGGTGGAGCATTGTGGGTACGGCGATTTGTACTAAACCGTGAGGGGATTTGGCAGGACAATTGCTTTATGGGGATTCAATGCGTTGCTATTTCGCACTGACCTTGACTCGTTTGGAAGCGTTCTGATCGCAGCGGCGGCGGTATTCACTTCGCAATTGTCCTGCCAAATGGTAATACGCTTCGACCTACCCGCGAAGCGGGTTTAGTACAAATCGCCAATCCACTCATTAACAAGTGATGAGTTCCGATGAGCATCTTCGGGCGAGTCCGGCAAATTGCGCTCGGTGGCGGCATATCGATCAAGGCCATCGATCGACGAGATGGAGTTCTAGGTGATCGGGCGCGAGCAGGAGCCGCCGAATGCGCGTCGTTTGCCGCGCGGAGTGCAGGCCATGGAAATGACAGAGTATGGAAAGCATGGAAAGCCATGAAGCCGGCTTCCCACCCTTGTATGTTGCGTTCAGAGGCGTGACGATAGGTTACGTTTCGGCGGAGAGGCCGTTCCCACCCGAGGCCAGCCTTGCTGAGCCTGATGCGAAGATCGGCCGCCGTCCCTCTCTTTTTATGCTGTGGAGAATCGGAGGCCTTTGGAGCCTGCATGTTCAAGGTCAGCAGAAAGAGGAAGCCCGTGGACGCGGACAGGGACGGCTGCTGAAGCCCATCCTAGTGCCGAAGGAGGTCTATGAGCAAGCAGATCGTTGCTCTTGGTAAGCCCGCAGTTTCAACCGAGAAATACCCAGATCGCCAAGTGAAGAAGTTGTTTTGCGGTATTGATATAGGCGCGGAAACTCTGGCGATTGCAGTGATGGAGGTGGACCATCCGTGGGTGCAACGCGAGTTTGCCAACACCGTTGCGGGACACAAGGCGCTGCTCAACTGGCTGGGAAAGATGAAGGCGCCGGTGCGGGTATCGCTGGAGGCCACCGGCATTTATTCGATGGACCTGGCCTTGGCCCTGGATGCGACCGAGTTTGTGGAGGTAGCGGTGCTGAACCCAAAAAGGGTTCACGACTTTGCGCGGACACTTCGCCGGTCCAAAACGGACTCAGCAGATGCTCAGGTGCTGGCAGAGTTCAGTCTGCGCATGCCCTTTGCAGCCTGGCAAAAGCCCAGTCAAAGCGCCCTCGCTCTGCGCGCCATCAGCCGGCATCTGGAGGCGTTGGTGGTCCAGCAAAGGCGGGAAGGTAATCGCCTGCACGCCGCCGAAAGATCGTTAGCCACGCCGCGCTGTGTGATCGCGGACCTGAAGCGTTCGCTGGCCGGAGTTGACCGGCGCATCGTG
Source organism: Acidisarcina polymorpha (assembly GCF_003330725.1). Taxonomy (NCBI): domain Bacteria; kingdom Pseudomonadati; phylum Acidobacteriota; class Terriglobia; order Terriglobales; family Acidobacteriaceae; genus Acidisarcina; species Acidisarcina polymorpha. Next base: position 79,749 of record NZ_CP030844.1, read on the forward strand.
AAGCTGCGCCGTGAGGCCCTGACGTTGATCGCCGCTGATGCCCACTTGAGCCAGCGTTTCAGGCTGTTAACAAGCGTTCCGGGCATCGCGGCCGTCAGCGCGTTGCAGATCCTGGGCGAACTGGTCCTGCTGGCCCCAGACATGAAGGTGCGTCAATGGGTCGCGCGCAGCGGGCTCGATCCGGTACACCAAGACTCTGGCACTTCGGTGCATAAACCATCGCGCATCAGTCGCGCTGGCAGTCGCCACCTGCGCCGGGCGCTTTATATGCCGGCTCTGGCCGCAGTGCGTTGGGACCCACATCTAAAGGCGTTCTATGAAGCCTTGCTTGCGCGGCACAAACGCAAACTGCAGGCACTGATCGCGGTCGCTCGCAAACTGCTTCACGCCATCTACGGCATCTTCGGCAGCCAAACTCCCTACGACGGAAGCAAGCTCTTCCCGCATCTGCTGACCATATAAACGCTACAATCGCCTCATCAAGTGAAACGGAAGCGGGCTCTGCTGGGAAGCAACCATGCCGAGGGATAACTTGGTGGGCTCATCCCGACGATGAACCAACAGCCGAGCGGGGATATCCTCGCTCGGCCCAGACAGGCATCGGAGGGAAAGACCCACCATGCCTTGAAAATCCATTCCATCCCCACCGAAAATGCTTGCACTACAAGAGAGAATCTTCCCACACTCTTTGGAAATCCCGTCGGGATTCCCCGTTCGTTAATGCCGCCGATATCAAGCACATTACCCATGCGCTGAAGATGCTGAAGCCCGGAGGCCGTATCGTTGCACTCTGCGCCAATGGGCCGCGTCAAAACGACGTTCTAAAGCCACTGGTAACCGCTCGCGGCGGTTTATGGGAGGAATTGGCCGCCGACACCTTCCGCAGCGCAGGAACCGCCGTGCGCTGCGTTCTCGTCGCCTTTACCGCTCCGTCCCACTGACCGGAGCACTCCCGAAAGACCGGGACGAAAAATGCAATTAATCAAGCCAAACAAGGCTACAATCACAAGGAGAAGACGACTATGTCCGACAACATTCTAGAAACACTCCAGAAGCTCATTCAAGACGTGATCGCCCCCGGAGTGCGCGAATTGCAGGTTAAGGCCGCTGCTGCCGAGAAGCAGCGCGAAACCGAGTACAAAGCCCTTCAAGATCAGCTTGCAGCTATGACCCGACAAATGGAAGCTCAGAGCGGGAAAGCTGAAGCTCAGTACAAGGCGATCATGTCAGCGATCGGTGAGGCCAACGCCAAGAGCGAGCTTGAATCGATGCGGCTTGTCTCCGCCCTGTCTGAACGCGTTGCAGTCCTTGAAGCGGGCCGCCACTAAATATAAACTCTGGTTGAAAAAACTCCGGCTGCGAAGGCCGGAGTTTTTCTTTGTCACCCAACCAACCCGAAAACTCCAATTAAGACACTCCCGGAAGCTACTCCACGTCGGAGACCTGCGAATCCTTGAAGATCACCTTCATGTCCTTGTAGATGTAAATCTGCTTCTCGCCCAGATCCACGATCTTCTCGGGGTTGCCCAGCACCTTCTTTACCTCTTCTGTGCTCATCCCGACCTTGATTGTCTTACTTTCGACCGCGTTTGCAGTCGCAGAATCGGCGATCACGGCATCGATGGTCTTTTGGACTTCATCGGCCTTTAAGGTGTCGAGGTTCGGGATATGGAATGTTACCTCGGCCCGATATCGAGTCCCAATTCCAGAGCCCAGCGTGGTCACATTTACGGTTAGGAGCTCGAAACGAACCTGATCCCCCTTTACGTCTAGCTTGGTGACGTAGACCGTTTCGCCAGGAGTCAAAGTGCGCGATTCATGCGTATCGCTGAGGGACGCCAAGAATCCCTTCTGCTGAATGGCTTGGCCGTCCACTATCGAAGTGTTCACAATCGCCTGTGTCGTGTTGGCCACATCGGCATAAATCCCCGGAACTCGAACAGTCAACACTGCCCCCGGCTGAGTGATCCGGTTATAGTCAAACTTCAACATCGTCACGCCGACCTTCGTTAGAGGATACTGAGCCTTCAACGTTTCCGCGATCGACGATTCACTCGCGTGTGCGCGGCTAGCTGAAAGGGTCACTGCCATGAAGAGGATGAACGCAGTCATGACACTTGCTAACAATCCTTGCAAAGTGCCACGATCCAGTGCCGTTGATTCAGGAGTCGTCTCCATCCAATGCCGAATCAGACGGCGCCGCTTCCTCGTTTGACCCCAACCATCAATCCTCTCCATCCACATTCCTCCCTCCCACGGCCAAAAGACGCTCGCTTTGTCACCCTTATCTACCTCCCTATTCGCCTCGTCTCAGCCCTTGCGGCCCGCGTCAGCAAATACGCCGACCAGCCAATGCCCAAAAGCCCCGTAACTATTTCCTTCAATGCAGCCCAACTCATTCCTTGCCGCTCCCAAGAGCACGATCTTCCCGCAGCATCACCTAAATAACGCCATGCTTCGCCAAAAACATCCCGAGCCATAGCAGGCCGCCGCTAACCAAAACGCCAATAGCTATGCACCCGAACAGCAATCTCCCCCACCCGCCAAAAAGCTTCACCCGGAAATCGCGAGTCACTCCGGTCAAGACAAGTCTGGCCTCTCGCACCGACCGATCAAGCTCGGTTTTCACCCAGACATCCATATGGACCTGCGCCTGCGTCAGGGCGCGTTCAAGCGACGTTTCTATAATCTCTTTGATAACCGCTGAAAACCGTTGTCTCGTCTCATCGGTGTAGCTCTTCATGATGCTTTCGCCGGCGATCGCATTCCTCATGCTTGCTTGTACATCTTCCAGCAGTTCCCGAGTGGACGCGCCCGCGTCCGTAATATTCCTCCTCAGTTGAAGCGCCGAAAAATCCGCGATCTCTCGAAACGAGCCGCGCATCTTGCCCATCTCCTCCGTCGCCTGGGCCAGCCCCTCCCCCATCCTCTCGAGGGCCCTGCACTCGACGACAGTCAGCTTATATCGCAGCCATTCAGGATCGTCAGGATCGATCTTGGCAAAATGGTCTACCAAGTCGACTAGAAACCGCTCCCGCTCTTCGCCTTCTGGAAACGCGTAGGCAACCAGGTCTCGAATCCACAAACCTTTTACAGATGTCGCGGATGTTCCGTTTTCGATTGCGCTCATGGCAGCAACACCTCCTGCGCCTTCGAGAATTCGGCAAATGCCCGAAAGCGATATGTCCGCGCGCGCAGCATCATCTCGGCCCGCCGCAGTTCCGCGATGTCCGTTTTGCGGTCGCCTACATCCCCCAGCGTTACGCAGCGTGTACGCATCAGTTGCTGAAGATCCTCCCGCCTCGCATCGAAGCGAATCTCGGCAGGATTGAACGCCTCCCTGAACGCCGCAACTTCAGCCGTCAGCTTGGCGTTACGCCATCCGGAGACGCTTCCCGAAGCCGCGAAATTCTCAACGACGACGTAATCAACTGTGCCTTGCAGTTCCAGCGCCCACTCCAGTACGGAACGGGCCGACGCGATGTCCTCATCCACCACCCCGATCGCAGTCCAGCGAAGCGGTATGCCGGAACCCTGCATCACCGTATAGAACTCCTCGAACCACGGAATCATTCGATGACCCTGCGCCGCGCCCATGTCGGCCAGAATCACATCCGCGTCAGCCTCCATCGAGACCCCGAGAAGCCGGTCATAAGCCCGCTCTTCCATCGCCGGCATCTTCTGCGCCGACGGGAAAAAGGCTTTAAGCGAACCCTCCGTCTTGTTCTCCGGGTCCATATCGAACATCTCGATCCTGAGCCCCAGGGATTGATACCATTCGGCAAGGGTCGCCATTACGGTTGTCTTCCCTACCCCCCCTTTGCCGGCCATCGGAAACACTACCCGCTTCGGTTTTATGTCTAACCCCTCCGCCACCCCTATCGCACTTGCCGCACCGCTCTTCTTTTCCGCCATCGACAGTTCCCCGCTGCTAGTAAAATGTGAAAAGTACGCTTCACAATAAATGGTGGCCTCCAGATTGGAAGCAACCCCCTCGCCCCCCCCCCGATTATGACTCCTGGCGGCCTATAAATTCCGGGAGAGTGAAAACCTTCTTTTTTCGCTCTTCCTCCGCTTGACGATACAACTCCGCATCCCCCCGAGCCTTGGCCCGAATGCTTTCCCGCTGGGCTCGCCAGTCCATACTTTCTTCCGCAACATGCCCTTCTGCCCGAGATAACCTCGCCGTTGCCAAGCTATCAGCCAAAGAAGAGACAGGAGGGGGTGAGGTCCTCGTTTGTGCTTTCGCCACGCCGTGGACGAAGAGCCTCCGAGTCATTCGCGCAAATTGGTGGTACTGACCTCGATAGCCGTGGTTCACGAGCTCCATCCAAATTTCCTTCCACGTTAGGCCTAGCGCATGTGCCGCCCATAATTGGGGCGCGAGCCCCTTGAGAGGACGAGCGCTGGTCCACTGTGCTCCGCAGCGCCGCTCAAACAGCTCTACGAGGGCAGTCACTTCGGGGGGAGCATTGCTGTGAAATGTACTATGCACATTCGGGAGTATTCCACAGAGCGTGGTGATCTGGCAAGGCCTCTATTGTGTCCCCAAGTGTCTTTATGTGTCGTCGTAGTGTCACTCTCTGTCACAATGTGCCTCGGAGTCTGAGAACGTATCACTAAGTGTCACCCGCTACTTTCCGCGGCTTCTGGCGGCCACGAGGTAGGCTCTCTGAGCCTTCGTCTTTGAGGAGAGAGAGGTAGTGGAACATAAAGCCGCTGCCGCTTTTGTGACCTATTTCCTTCTATCTCCGTGGACCTTTAACAAGTTAGATGCGCCGCTCACGGCCTCATATAGGAAAGTCACGGCCGCTCGAATTTGAAAAGTACAATGCACATGAGTTACAGTCGTCGGCATGGCGAAAAAGGCTCAAGAATTAACGCGTTTCTATATTCGGCTGAATCAGGCAGACACGAAGCGGCTCGAACAACTTCGCAAAGAATTGCAAGCTAAGAGCGCGACAGATGTTTTCCGCCACCTCGTTCGCACAGAGACGGCTCCTCTTGAAGCTCAGGAGGCAATGCTCTATTCGATCCTCGAAGACTTTTCGACCACAATGGTGCGGCGGCTGAGGGCCGTGGAGACGCTAACGCAGTTGCAACTGTCGTTCTTCGATACCTACGTTAAGTACATGCTCACGGCTATGCCGGAGATCCCGACAGGCCTCTTGAGCAGCGCGCGTGTTCGAGGCAAACGTCTGTATGAGCAAATCAATTTGAGCGCGGCCAGGCAGTTTCAGCGGCGCCGCGAAGAACGCGTGTATGAAAACGAAAGCCTTCTTACGGGGGATCCCGCATCCCGACACGAGGACATGACGCCTTCGGCGGAAACCGGAGATGTCTAAGCCCCTTGGCAAAATTCCAGCCACGACGAAACCAAAGAGCTCCGAAAGAGAGCGGTCAGTACGGCTGCGCCCCGGCAGGCAGCGTGCTGTTAACACTACACCTCGTGTCCGATCGTCCGCAGCAGCCAAGAATCTGTTTCGTCTTGTGCGCCTGGTTAGCCGGTCTCCTCGTGCCCCAGGAAGGGTAGGCGGCCAAGGCGGATCATCCCGCCTTTCCAACTATATGCGGCGAGCTGTCGTCAACGTCCGTTACAAGACTTCAAAGAGCCCTCGATCCTGGAAGGCCCATGGCGCCTATCTGGAGCGAGAGAGCGCTACTCGGCCCGTCGAAACTGAACATGGTCGCGAACACGATCCCTCTAAAGACCGATTGGGCGTTGCCAAGGAAGAGTCTCTTGCCGCGATCGCCGACCGGTGGCAGCGCGACGGAGATGCTCGAATATGGAAGATTATTGTTTCTCCGGAAGATTCAGGCGTCGACTTCGAGCGGACGGCGAAGACCGTTATTTCCGCAATCGAACGCGAGACGGGACATCCGGTAGAGTGGGCTGGAATAGTGCATCGCAACACGGACCACGCTCATGCTCACTTGGTAATCCGGGGTCGTAGCCCAGATGGCAAACCGCTCGACCTTCCGCGCACTGTTATACGGCAAGGACTTCGGGAAGCGGTGCGCCTTGACCTTACCCACCAACTAGGACCAAGGACCATCGCCGACATTGAGCGTCAGAAGACGGGCGAACTAACAACGGCCCGTGTGACTAGCCTCGACCGGTCGTTGGCCCGTCGCGTCCGGGACCACTCCTCCGATGGCGCATTCCAACGCCTTTTGAGAACCAACAATGTTGAGGAGCAGAGACGCCTCAACTATCTGAAAACCATCGGTCTCGCCCGGCAGGAGACGAGCGAACTCTGGCTTCTTCGCACCGACTTCGTGGCTCAACTGACGCAGATGAAAGACCTCCAAGATCGCGCCAGGACTCTCTTCCGCTCCGGCGTCGCCATCAGCGATCCCCATGCGCCAATGGAGTTTCTCTCGGGATCCCGCAAGTTTATTGGCCGCGTGCTCCTGAACAGCGAGGATGAACGGACAGGGGCCATGCAGACAATCTTCGAAACCATCGACGGCCGCATTCAAATCATTCGCCACGACAGCACGTTGCGCGCCGCCTGGGAGCGCGGAGACCTCAGGCCGGGCAATCTCGTGTCCATCGATTTCCTCAAGAGCTCGCCCGAACGGCTCTACGCCGTCTCTCTCGGTGCCGACCAAACCGTGCTCACCGACAAGAAGGCCTTAGATGTCGTTCTGCGAAAAATCGATTTGCGGGAGCTTGCCAAGCCGGAGCTCGAGAAGGGATGGATGGGCCAATTTCGCAAGGCCCTCTCCGAACGCGCCCGCAGCCGCCCCCGAGACCGCGCTTTATGAGCGGCAAAACAAATTAGGGTTATAGTTGGTGTGAAATGTACACTTCACAATTTAGTGAAAAGGGATATCTACGAAATGAGCAAGACGCGTCAAGCACCTCCCGGTTACGTACTTCCCTCCCGCCCCCGATGGCAGGGCGGTATCAATCTTAGCTCGCTTTTTGGAGCCCTGCTCGCATTTGCCACGGTCGCATGGGCGGCTACCGAGTGGCTCGCCTTCACTCTCGGCAACCCGCTCGAGATGGGCCAGCCGCTCGGATGGCATCAAGGCATCGGCATCTTCCCTCCCTACGCTGGTTTAGTTCTCTGGAAAAAATACGCAGGCAGCCGTTTCATCGGCTCCGTTGTCCGCCGCGAGATTTGGGAAGCCTTCGGTATCACTTTTGTCGGCGGGATCTTCGCAGCCTATCTTGGGTATTGGGTACTTTCTCTCCTCCGTGACAGGAGAAGTACTGATAGCCTCCAGAACATTCACGGCTCCGCCGCTTGGGCCACTCAAGACGACATTAAAAAATTGGGCCTTTTCGACGCTCAAGATGGCGTCTACATCGGTGGGTGGCGGAATCCAAAAACCAATCAGGTCCATTATCTGATCCACTCCGGAGCCGAACCAGTCTTGCTCTTTGCTCCCAGTCGCAGCGGCAAAGGCGTCTCCGCAATCATCCCGACGCTTTGCCAATGGCGGCAAAGCGTTTTTGTCTACGATCTCAAGGGAGAAAACTGGGACAAGACTTCCGGCTTCAGAGCAGCGATCGGCCAGCGCGTCCTGAAATTCGCTCCTACTCTTCCCGCTGAGAGTTGCTGCTACAACCCCCTCTCCGAAATCCGCTGGGAGACCGACTATGAGATTTCGGACGTGCAAACCATCGCAAACGCGGTCGTCCGTCACGGCAACGACGAGACGATGTACAAACACTTTGAAGATGCAGCCGTCGACCTCGTTTCCGCCGGCATTGTCCATCTCGGCTACCTATACCGGAATCTCGAAACTCCACGAGAGGTCACCTTGCCCGATGTACTCGCCCTCTACTCGTCTCCCGGAGAGGATTTTAAGAGCGTTCTCACGACGATGCAAAACACCATTCACATGCCAGGCGGGAAGACAAACCCTCGCTTGCGCTGGCTGGACTTGAATGGACGGCTGACCTACACCCATCCCTTTGTAGGCAAGGCAGTCCAACGCCAGCTCAATCGGGCCGACCGCGAGGCATCGAGTATTCAATCGAGCGTGGTCACTCCCATGACTATCTATGACGACCCTATCGTGATGAAGACTGTCTCGCACTCCGACTTCCAGATCCGCGACCTCGTGTATGGCGAAAAGCCCATGAGCCTTTATTTTAAGGTCCCGCAACCGGATCGAGACCGGCTGCGCCCCCTCGTTCGCCTCATGCTCCAGCTCATTTTCAACCGCCTCATGGAACAACTCGACTCCAATCGAAAACACTTGCTTCTTATGCTTGACGAGTTTCCCGAGTTGAAAAAAATACCGAACCTCGCGTCCGCCATGAGCTTAATGGCCGGATACAAAATCAAGCCCTACCTTATAGCCCAGACACTCACACAGATCGTCGAGGAATACGGACCGAACGAATCGATCACCGATAACTGCTACATCAAAGCGGCCTTCCAAACCGACAATCTCCAGACCTGCAAAAACCTCTCCGAGTTAAGCGGGAACATGACAGTCGAGAAAGAGACGGTTAACTACAGCGGAGCGCGCACCGACTTCTACCTGAAACACATCTTTCGCAGCGTCGAGCAAGTATCTCGCCCGCTCATCACTGTCGACGAAATCCGCAGAATCAAGCCACCCCAGAAGGCCTCGAACGACCCAAACAGCAAAATCACTGCTCCTGGCGACATGTTGATCTTTATCAACGGCGTCGCGCCCATCTATGGCGTCCAGAGCCTTTACTTTCTCAACGACACTTTGCTGGCGCGAACCCAGCTATCGCCGCCCGTCTTCCAAACCGCCGAAGATCGAAGCCGCCCTTTTAAACCGGTCGAGTCACCCGGCGTGAACATCAAGTCAATCGTAGCGGCGGCGACCGCCGCCCTTCCCATACAGCAGGAGGCAACATAATGGAAATTCTTAACCAGGTGATTCTGGCCGGCAACCTAACCGATAAACCGTCAGTCGATGAGACGGGTGGGCGGCAGTTCGTCCGCGCACGGCTGGCCCAAAGCTGGCAGTACGACACGAGAGGCAAGACTGTCGAGCACCGGCAATTCATTCCTCTCACCTTCTTCGGAGACAGCCAGGCGACCGCCAAGACATTCGACAAAGGCGACAACATCCATATCACAGGGCAGCTCATTCGCAGGATTCCCGCCTCGGATGCCTCCTCAAATACGACCATCTTCGAGATCCATGTCATTCGCGCTTTCCTCATAGCTCGCCCCAGTCGCGAAGCGCAACGGACTATTCACCAGAACGTAATTCGCCAAACTAACGACAGTAAACAAACCCCGGCGTTCTTAACGGAGAGCATCAATGAATGGCCTGTTTAGAAGCGTGTCTTTTCCCTCTCGTATCAATCGAAGCCTTCATTATGCCGCCATTCTTTTTGGCGGAACCGCGGCAGTGTCTCTGCTCGGCACCTTGGCGTTCGGCCTCGTCTTCAACTTTACGCACTCCTCGCCGCTCGGCTGGTACTCGGAGGTCTCCCAACGACAGATCGATGCTCATGCGCACAACATCTATGTTTTCTTTTGCCCCGATATACGCTGGCCGGCCATGAAGGGCGAGCCCAATTACAGGGAGCCAATGCGTTCTTGCCCGGACGGCTTCGCGCCTCTCATCAAACCGGTCATCGCTTGGCCAGGAGACCTTGTAACCACCTCAGACGCAGGGGTCTCCGTGAACGGTGCCTTGATCCCAAAGACAGCGCCGATAACGCGCGATTCGCAGGGCCAATTATTGCGCCCCTATCCGCAAGGGTCGTATCGTGTCGTGCCCGGCGAACTCTGGGCCGTCAGCAACTTCAGCCCGCGCAGCTTCGATTCCCGATACTTCGGCCCCATACCCATACGATCTGTTCGCCAGTGGCTATCGCCCCTTCTCGTCGAACGTCACTATCCGGGGAGCAAATGACAACCGCCTTCACCATACCTGGTTCTCCTCCCCTCCTTATGAGGTCGCCGCGACTCGATTCCCGCATATGCACGGTCCTGTTGTTGTTCGGTGGTGCAGCCCTTGGAGCTGCCGTCGGAACTGGCGACCGCCTTGCCGCCTACGGCATGTTTCTCTACCCGCTCCTCTACCTCGCCTCTCGTTGCCGAATCGATACTCTTAGCGCCCTCGCGTACTACGGGTTGGCCTCCCGCAGCCTGCTTTCTGCCGCAAACAACTATCATTGGGCGGGACCCCCCCACCCTACGGCAATTGTGCTCTGGGCATCGTTAGCTTTTCTCAATGCTCTGCCCTGGACAGTCCTCTTCCATCCCCGGCATCAAGGCCTGTCAACCGTAGGAATTGTGCTCGTTACTACGTCGCCGCCGCTGGGCTTCTTCAATCCGCTCAATCCCCTCAATGCCTGCGGAATGTGGTTCCCCGGTTCTCGCTGGATCGGTATCGCAATATTGCCAATTGTTATATTCCTGACGCGCGAAAAGAACGTTCTCCTGGCGCTCTCTTTTCTCGCCGGGTGCACCCTCGTCACGCATTTGACCTTCAAGCCACCGGTGCTAGATCCGCGCATCTATGCGGCACGAACGCATTTCGACCTACCAATCGGAGACCTCCGATCTCTATCCGTGCTTCCAACTGAAGACCTCGAATTGCAGAGGATCGCGCAAGAGCACCCCAAAAGCATCGTAATCCTGCCCGAATCTGTCATTCCTGTTTGGATACCCACTTATGAAAAACGCTGGTCCGTGCTCTTCGCGCAGCTCGCAAAAACTCAAACCGCGCTCTTGATCGGCACCACTGCGCCAATCCCCAACACCGACGCCAACGTCAACATCCTGCTTTCCCGAGGCTACTCAGAGCATCTCTCGTACGTCCAACGCCTACCCATCCCGATCGGCATGTGGTTCCCCTTCGACACGACTCACGGCTTTCCGCTTCGTCTCTCGTATCCCTCCGCGATCCGTCTTTGGGGCCACACCGTCGGCATCCTTACCTGCTACGAGCAAGACATTCCGTGGATCGTTCTAAAAACCCTCGCCCGCGATCCAGTTGCCTTAATCGCTCCATCCAATATCCGCTGGGCGAACGGGACCGCCGTGCCCGCCATCCAACACAACAACGCTCAAAGCTGGGCCGATCTTTGGTCCCTTCCGCTTTATGAGGCCGTTAACCAGTGAAACTGATACTCGTGCTCCTCTTGAGTGTCGGCTCTGCAGGCGCGGCTGTCTCACAGGCCCTCGACATCGAGCGCATCCGCGCCGAGTGCGTCCCAGAGGCCCAGCCTTCAACTCTCTTGCCGCTTATACATACAGAATCATCCGGTAATCCCAATGCCCTTCAAATAGATTTCCCGAAGCATCTCCTGCGTATCTGGGGCCTGCCCTCCGGAACCCTCCGTTTGGCCCGACAACCCGCTACCGCTATTGAAGCCCGACAGTGGTTGTCCTTCTTCGCCGACTACCACATCTTTGTTGACATCGGCTTGATGCAAGTGAGCAGCAAAAAGGCTCGCGCGCGAGGAATCGAACCAGCCAGGCTGCTAGATCCATGCACGAACCTCAAAGTTGGCTGGTCGATTCTCGAAGAGGATTATGCCCTCGAAGCCAGGCGTAGAGGGGAAGGCCGTATCGCTCTACTTCACGCGCTCTCCCGCTACAATACCGGCGATTCTGAACTCGGCATCGATAACGGTTACGTGTCCCATCTCCTGGCCGCCTTACGCGCTCACCAATCCTCGGTACCTTCACCCTCGCCTGAAGGCGCTCAGAACCAAAACATTCAAACAAGCGTGGCAGATCACCGCCGGCAAAACGCTGCCGCTCCGCCATCGGAGCAGTCCGTAGACGCATCCCGCCGTCACCGTGAACGCTAGATAGACGCCGCTACGACTATGCATGACGCCGAATATAAGCCCGGCAATCAGAACTGCTGCAATCCCAGCAAAAACGCCGTCACCCAACCGGAGCAGTTGCTTCTCCAAAAACGAAAACAGCAGTCCTCGAAAGACCAGCTCCTCGTTCAAGGGCGCTACTCCCACGCTCCACACGAACCTAATAAGAGGTACCGGTCCGTAGACAGGCAAATGCCACATCTTCACGTACAGCCAGAAGCCGAGGAAGACTCCGACCGCAGCAGCTACAGCGATCCACGAGAACATTACGTCGGCTGGCTTCAAGCCAATTTTTGCCAACGCACCCACATGCGCCATTCTCCACGTCAACGCACAAAAACTCAGACCGCAAAACGCGATCACCCACCATATCGGAACCCCATAACTGACGACCGCAATCAGCCAGACTGCCAACCATACCAACAACAAGGATTCGAGCGCACTTAACCCACCGAAAGAGAGACTCATGATACTTCCCATCGAACAAAATCTCCGCCTTCAGATGGTAGCCTCCTGCATGAACGTAGTTCATCTCTTGGGGCAACACCCGTCGCCAGCTCTGTTAGCAAATCTCTCCGCCTACGAAAACGGCGAGATGACGCTCGACGAGATTTACGAACGTTACCATTCTCGTCCTCGCCTCGACAATAACACCGACGCGGACGCCGTCGCACCGCGCCCGCCATCAGCCGTCCCAGACGATCCACACACAGCGCAAGATGATCTCACACTAATCCAGTTCGTCATCCTCCAAACCACTCCTCTTGTCGGAGGATTCGATTCCTGCCATCTCGAGCGCATCCACTCTTCTCTTTTCGGTGACGTACCTCACAGTGCGCCTAGCTACCGAAACGACGTCGAAAGCTCAGTCAGCGCCATTCTCGATACGCTTCCACCCGTCAATTATTTGCAAGGGAAATCCCCCGAAGACTGGTCAGAACGCGCTTCCACCCTCATCCACGACATAGCCGAACTTGAACCATTCGACACCGGAACTCCGCTCACTCTTCATGAATTCGCCAACCAGCTCGCCCGCAAGAACAACCTGAGCCTAAGCTGGGCTGCCCGAGAAGATGAAGGTCCCGAGCTCGCCCCTGAACGCAGCGCCGAAGCGGAAGGCTCGGGCGGCTACTTCAGGCGAATTGTCATGCTCGCCTCCGACGATGATCGAGCCCGGCACAGCACATCAAGGGGAGATTTGTTCCATCACCGTCGCAGCCTAGATCGCGATTTGCCGGGATTATTTTTATAACCACCTAAGCCACGCCATTGTCATCAAATTCAACCAAGGAGACTCCCTTTCGATGCCGCTTCGTTTCTCCAGTCTTCACTTCGCAGTCGCTGCCTCTTTCATTATCTCGGCGCCTACTGCAATAACAACCCCTCTCGCCGCGCAGTCCATCAGTGATGACGCTCTCGCCGCCAAGGTCAATCAGACGCTATTCGCCGAAGCTGCCTTTCAAGACGCGACTATCCAGGCGACGGCGCACAACGGCACGGTCACTCTAACCGGGAGCGTCCCCAACTCCGCGGCGCGCATTCTCGCGTCAACCGAAACGGACCAACTTGAAGGCGTAAAAACCGTCCTCAATAACCTTATTGTCGGCTCGATGCTGACTCAAGAGCCACCCGCTCCCCTTCCCCGCGAGACGAGAACACTCAGCCTTCCCAATCACTCCATTCTCGCCATCCGACTAGACGACTATGTCAGTACTGAGACAGCGAAAGTGGGCGATACGTTCCACGGGGTTGTTAGCTCTGCAGTCTATTGCTCTGGCTACCCCTTGCTTCCGGCAGGCACACCCGTCCTCGGCCACGTCATCGAAGCCAAGTCCGCAAGTAAGCTGCATGGTTTGCCTATGCTCACCATTAGCCTCATGGCCGTCCGGGTCAACGGGTCGAACAACGAAGCTGTAGACGTTCCGATAAGCACCATCCCTCTCTCTACCAGGGTGAAAGGCACTGGAACTCTTCAGCTTGGAAGGCAGATCGAACTACCGCCTCAGACTGCGTTGCGGTTTGAGAGTTCAACTGTGACGGAGATACCAGTCGAGTTCAGTGGCGGCAAACCCGTATATCGGCAGGCGGCAAGTGGAAAAGCGACGCTCGATCATTCTTCTAAATCCCAATCCAATTAGGACACATTGCAATGCTATGCAACCAATCACACTCACTTCTGCATTGACTCGCTTCATTTCCTCAAAAAAGCGTCCGCTCAGTGAGAGCACTCTTGTTGCCGCTGAAATCTAACGCCAGTTGCTCCACTCCGTTCGGATGCTGCTCACGCCATAGCGTCAGAAGGAGAGCAGGCATTAGTCTCCGCACCAATCTAAGCCGATGCACCATCGCATGACATGCTGGGCACAGCGCAATCATCCATCTGGCCACCGAGTGTCGAGGTTTTCGATGGTGTACCACTATCGATCGCCTCGAAAATCCTGGCCGGCCGCATACCTGACAGCATCGTCCATCCCTGCGAAGCACTTCCTCGCGAAGGCCCCCAAAATACTCTTTGTCCCTCCGTTTCAGCGCGTAACATACCGCGCACAAACCTCGCGCAACGATATCCATCCGTCCACAAGGGCAAGCGAAAGCCCGTTGGACAGACTTCTGCGGAAGCTGCGTCGCAAATTGTCTCATCTTCCCCTCGCCTCTCCCTTTTAAGGACCTCTCTGGCCCCTTGTATGCAATGCACCTTTCACATACACTTTCCCCAGAAAGAACTATCTTGGGTCGAACATGAATTTAATGATTGTAGAGAGTCCGAACAAGGTCAAGAAAATCAAAGCTCTTCTTGGCTCCGGATGGGATGTCGCCGCAAGCATCGGCCATATCCGCGATCTTCCAGCGAAGGGCCTCGGCCTCGCCCCACCCGACTACAAACTTGAATACCACTTCGTCGAGCGGACCGGGACGACAGGCAAAAATGTCGTAGACGGCTTGAAACCCCGCGCTGCCCGTGCCAATGCCATCTACCTCGCAACCGACCCCGACCGTGAAGGCGAGGCAATCGCGTGGCATCTCAAAGAAGCCTTGGCCCTCAAAAGCTACCACCGCGTCACCTTCGACGCCATTACAGAAACAGTCATCAAAACAGCACTTACACGCCCCCGTCAGATCGATATGAACCTGGTCCGTGCCCAGGAAGCGCGGCGCGGCGCAGATCGGCTCGTGGGCTACCAGGTATCGCCAATACTTTCCCGTCAGACTGGGATAGCTGGCCTGAGCGCGGGCCGCGTCCAAACTCCTGCCGTCCGCTTTGTAGTCGACCGCCAGCGTGAGATCGAGAACTTCACGGTTACAAAGCACTTTGGGGCCGAGGCCATATTCGAGGACGGAAAGTGGAAAGCCCAATGGGATACCCAACCGTTCCTGCAAAGCGGTAGCAAATATGTTTTTGATGGCGACTTAGCGAGACAAGCCGCCGCCTGCCGGACCTTTCGCGTTGCGGACGCGGCCACCAAGCCGGCCACTCAGGCGCCGCCTGCCCCCTTCACCACAGCCACTCTGCTGCAAGCCGCCAGCGTCACTCTCAACTTCAAGCCCGACCTCACGGCGATGCTTGCCCAAAAACTCTTCGAGCAAGGGCTTATCACGTACCACAGAACAGACAGCCAAAATCTCTCCACAGAAGCCCTCTCCGAAATCAGAGACCACGTGGCGGCCAATCATTGGCCCCTTCCGCCCAACCCCCGGACATGGAAAACCAAAGAGACCGCGCAGGAGGCCCATGAAGCCATACGCCCGACGCACCTGGAGCACCGCAACGCCGGCGAGGGCGACGATCAAAAGAAGCTTTACTCGCTCATCTGGACTCGCGCCGTCGCCTCGCAACTCGCCGACGCCGAATACTCCGTCAACACTTTGCGTCTTGAGGCCCAACACGGCGGCAAGATCTTCGTCTTCAAAGCGACCGGCCGCACTCTCACCGCCCCCGGCTGGCGCATTCTAACCGCTATCGACGCCGCAGAGGAGGCCGACCAACACACCGCCGAAGAACGAGAAACGCAAGGAGACGAGAACGGTAACGTTCCCGCCTTGCCGATCGGCACCTCCATCACGTCGACGAGCACCACGGTCCTCAATAAACAGACCAAACCCCCCAACGGTTACACCCAAGCCAGCCTCATCAAGAAACTAGAAAGCGAGGGCATCGGTAGGCCATCAACTTACCCCTTGATTCTCAAGAACATCATCGCCCGCGGTTATCTGGACGACAGCAAGAAGATTCTCGTGGCCACAGACCTCGCTAAACTGCTCATCGACTCTCTAACTGGCCGTTTCGCCTTCGTGGAATATGACTACACCCGATCGTTGGAACAGGAACTTGACGATATCGCCGCAGGCAAGACAAGTTACCTTTCAGTTGTCTCGACGCTTGACACCCGTCTCAAGACCGAACTCGGCGCTCTCAATATCCAACCGCAACCAGCTTTGCAAAGGCCCACAGGAGGCGCGGAAGCCGCCGAAAGCGGCATCCCTTGTCCCAAGTGCAAGAGCGGCCAGCTCCGCCGTCCCAATGACAGAGAGTTCTTCAGCTGTACTCGCTACCGAGACGGTTGCACCTTTTCTATCAACCGCACCATCGCCAAGAAAAAGTTGACGGACAAACAGATTGAGACCCTATGTACTAAGGGAGAAACGGGCATCATCAAGGGCTTCGTCAATAAGCAGGGCAAGCCTTTCGACGCCATCCTTATGTGCTCATCGAACACCAACTGGCGCACCACCTTCACATTTCCTAAATGAAACGTTTACGAATGATGTAGCCTTACCCAAATGAAAAGGAGGCAATGAATGCATACAGGATCGCGGAGTACCGCAGCCAGAAAGGAACCGAAATCGGCGACTAAAATGGCCCGGCACATCAAACGCCAAGACTCGCTTTTCCCTGAGATGGCAACCAAGCTCGACAAACGGCTCGCTCTTCGTCAAGACATTCTCGACTTCCCCTCCCAGGACATCGGCAGCATGGGCCACATAGCGCGACTGCTGGCGCAGTTCGGCTTGCCTCACTCCAATCCCGGCGAGGGAATAACTTCCTACAAACGTGAGAACGGCGACCTGACCATCCGAATCAATTCATTGGTAGAAGATGGAGGAGTTCCCTGGGGCATTCTTCCGAGACTCATTCTAGCTTACGTCAGCAGCCAAGCGGTCTTGAAGAAGACCAAGACTATCCATCTCGGAACCAATCTCAGCACCTTCCTGCGGGATGAGCTCGGAATGGCCGTGACCGGCGGCAAGAACGGCACAGTGACCCGGATGAAAGAGCAAGCATATCGCCTCTTCACTTCCAGCATCACGATCATCAGAAAAGGAAAAGATACAGTAGGAACAACCACCGGCACTCGCCGAATGGTCGGCATGATGAACATCGCCGACACCATCGACATGTGGGAGCCGCAAACCGGGAAAAACCCCGACGAGATATGGCAGTCGACGATCGTTTTGGACGATAGGTTTTATCAGGCCACAGTCCGCGCAGCCGTACCGATCGACTGGCGGATCGTAAACGGCATCCAGAATTCACCCCTCGCCCTCGATCTCTATTTCTGGCTCACCTATCGAATGAAGACGAACGACAAAAAAACTCCCATCCGCTTCTTCGGAGAGAACAGCATTTATGAACAGCTTGGATGCGGCTACGCGAATACCCGCAGCGGTCGATACGCCTTCAAGAAAAAGACGCTGACGCAGCTCGAAGAAATCAAGTTTTATTGGCCTTCCTTGCATGTTCACGCAAGCGATGACGGCGAGTATCTTAATCTCTTCCCCAGTCCCACCAGCGTCTCCAGCTCATCCTAAGTCCCTTACGCATAAATGGTCGACGCAAGTCTAGTTCACCCTCCGCAACCTACGCATAAATGGTCGACGCAAGTCCAGTTTCGCCCTCCGTAGTCTACGCATAAATGGTCGACGCAAGTCAGTTCCGCCCTCCGCAGTCTACGCATAAATGGTCGACGCAAGTCAGTTCCGCCCTCCGCAGTCTACGCATAAATGGTCGACGCAAGTCAGTTCCGCCCTCCGCAGTCTACGCATAAATAGTCGACGCAAGTCCCAGTTCCGCCCTCCGTAGTCTACGCATAAATGGTCGACGCAAGCTCCAGCTCATGTCCGCATTAACCCACACACCACGGAAACTTTGCACCGCCCCAGGTGGAAGATCGCGTTTTCCACGCATAAATGATCGACGTCCCTACGCATAACTGGTCGACACAACTTGTCCTCTTTACGCATAATTGGTCGACAAACCCCGATTTTCCACGCATAAATGGTCGACAATATCTCCGTATCGTTTTCATTTCAGAAGAGATATACGTCCTCCTGTAGCTTTTAAACCTGTATTTCTTTACCTATATCTAACCTGTAGTAGCAACTTCCGGTTGTGAACAAAAATCAACTTCGCCCCAATAACCCAAAAGGCGGATGGAAAAGCAACAAAAAGGCGGATGGAAAAACCTTTCCTAATGAGGGTGGGGTTCTTGAACCACGTTGACTTTGCTCTACCAAATACCGCTCTAGGCTACCAGCAAGGCCGCTGCGCGGCCCCTGACCGCTCTGTGCCCTCTACAACCATTTTGCGCATCCAAAAGGCTCCTGCGGCCTTTCCTGACCTTTTTTATCCTTGATGACCCAGCGTTGAGAGAAGCAGTGAGATCCCCCTTGACCCGAGACTCCTCGAGCAACTCCGCCCGCACATCATCCGGAAGCCTCACCGTCAACGAACGAATGCCTTCCGCCCACCTTTGACCTTCTCGATTCCATCTTCGTTCCATCTAGATTCCAGTCACGGTCTCGCATTTACGGGAACTCTACCGACTGTCCAATCGGGAAGCTGTCGGTGGGTGACCCCCACGCCGTCCAAAAGATACAGGACGGCTCCCCCAGAAAGAGGGGATCAGGCGCGTGGCGCCTAAACAAATCCGGGCCGCTATCTTTATTTCCGGTTTTTCGAGATCGAATCGAAATTTGCATGCCCCCCGCGTCGAAGGGCCTGCCCAAACACAATCATGCTATGAATAGTACATTGCATAAAATGTTATTTGGATGGTACTTTTCACATAAATGGCTTGGAATCACGCAGCCGACCATAACATTGCTTTCCCCACAGGGGGCGAGGATATTCAACCATGCCCGCTTGCGCTTCCGACATATTGACCACAGCTCTTGGGCAGAAAGATACCGCCTTCGCCAAAGCGCAGGTCCTTCAATGTGAGTTTAAGAATGCTTTATGGGAGCTGGAAGCTCTCTTTAGCCTGAAGACGGACGAAACCCGCAATCTGGATATTTTCAAACTGTCGACGAGCTGGAGACTGCCCTAAGAAAAGTCACTCAAGGATAGGTTTTCCCCGGAGCAGCTTTATCTCCGAGCGAAGCTCATCGCGAAGCTGCTTGCTTCGCCGGAAATCGCGGAAAAAAATCGTCAAGATTTCGATCATCAACAAATTCAGGCTCACGCCTTCCTCTTCCGCCCACTGCTTCAGTTCCCCCCTGGCCTTCGCCCCGATGTAAATCATCTGGGGAGCAGCCAAAGCCAATCCATCCGCTCGGCGGGCATCTGAGACCTGGATATCGCCGCGATTCACATGACGCAATGCGAACAAAAGTACTTTGGCCAAGTCGCCCCTCATATGCGATTCGGCAATGATCGCGTCTTTTAAATCCTCCGGGAGCCTCAGTGTCAACGCTTTGCTCTCCGGCGTCCACCGTTGCCCCTCTCGGTTTACTTTCCTTTTTTTGACCGTCAAGAACTATCCGACCCAGAAATATCTTTCTCATGGGGTGGCCACCATTGGTGCGTATGGCCCCGCGAATAGCATATCCTTCTCGACTCTCACAAAAAAGCGGTAACCCGCCCGGACGATAATGGTAGGTTGAATGTTAAGGTTCCTCCGCGTTACCTCGGTCCCGAGCTGGCCGACCTGCTGGCCAACCTGTTGGCCGATTTCTTGCGAGAGGCTCTGCGTCTGAAAAACCGACGAACTTCGTGCCTTGGCTCAACTGTATTCCGGACGCAAAGGCGGAAGTCAATAGCGCTCCGGAAATTAAGCGGGCCCAATGATTATCCACCTTGTCTCGAAAACCCGCCGCGCCTTGCGCGTCGTCCCCCTCGAAACCTCCAAGCGAGATCGAGCTGCCGTCCGGGAAGATCACGCGCTGCCAGATCGCCTGCAGCGCCTTTTGCCCGTACCCCACGTGAGAGTTGTAGATGCCGATCAAGGTGCTACCTGCGGGGATCAAAATGTATTTGCCACTCACCGAATCGTAGACACTTTCCCGGACGAGGGCTCGGATCAGGCCAGGCAAGTCCGAATTAAGCTCCTGCTCCAGCACCGCCGGAATCAGCCATCCCGTTTTTACTTCGAAAACTCCTTTTGCTGCCGTCCGGTCGCGTTGTAAATACTCCACATCCTGTTTCCGAGACGAAAAGTTTTCTTTGTCCCTTTGATCGTTCTGGCGCTCGAAATCGCTGCGCTGCTCAGACAATTGGGCCGACGCCGGGCTTGTCCCCGCTGCCACCTGAAGCGCAGTCAGTGGATTGCCGCTCGACGATCCAGCGCCCTGCCCGAAGCGGGTATTTATAAGCGCATTTTGCAGCGTCTTCATCGGATCGTCTTGCCGCTCCTCCGTCTTCGCCTCGCTAACGTTGACTCCTTTCGCCGCCGTCGGCGCTTCCATCGCCTCCCGCTCCCGCTTGTATTCTTCAAGACGACGCTGCTCCGCGTAAGAAAGAGAACCGTCCGCCGCGACCCCGACCGGCGTTTGCTTGTACTCGATCGGAGGTACTCCTGTAGCAGAGCCCGCCCCAGCGTCCCTGCCCGCTACAATACTGGATCGAGAGCCGATGCCCTCCGGAAGATGCGATTCCCCAGTATCCAAGCCATTTCTCGCTTGATTGGAAAGCAGTCCTTTCTCGACGATCGTCGCGGGGCCTGTGCCGACCTTTAAAGTATCCTCTGCCTTCTTTTGCTTGTTGCTGCGATTACTCATCCCGTGACGCATATATAGAGAAACCCCAGCTATGATGAGTAATCCGGCGAAGATCGCCCACCGCCTCAAGCGTTTGGCCGGAGGTGCCATACCCCCGTTCGCGCCGTTTACTACCTTGTCGGTTTGTGCCCTGGCTCGTATCTCTTCCTGCGTGGGATCCGCTTCAGGTGCTTCCAGATCCACAGCTTTTCTCTGCTCTTCCATCTCCACAGGTCAGCTCCTCTTCGCCCCATCGTTGCCGTTGCCCTGCCTATATGGGACTCCTCTGGTGATCGTCACTTTCGCTTGCTTTTTCCCCACTCCGACGACAAGCAGCGCTTTGTCGAATAGCCGATCGACAATGTATCGAGAACCGTCGACGCGGAAATTTAATAGCTCCGTCTTCCCATGTACCACCATCAACAGAGTGGGCAGCTCGCGGAAGCGATGATCGTCTGGATAGATCAAATACGTGTGCTGACCATCATCCAGAATCCGCTCAGGGGCATAGGCCGGATCTCCGCTCACCTTATAGTCGAAGTAGAGATTGTCGATCGCGTTATCGGCCAGCGGCACAACACCCGCCGCCTTGTCTTTCGCTTCCTGTTTGGCCTTCTCTTGCTCCGCGAGGATCTCCGCCTCATGCTTCGCGGCATCCTGTTGAGCTTGAAACGAGGCCCACTTTTCCTTCACGTCGCTAGGATATTCAAAAGCCATCCTTGAAACGAAGCGCTCCGAATCCGATATCAGCTTGATGACGTACGTCCTTCGATCGGTCGGAATAATCAGATCAGTCTCGAGTCCAGGCTCAACAGGCTTAACCACTAAAAGCGGAGTCGTATCCAAGCCGCCTCCCGACATCACAGGAGTAATTTCCCAGCGCCGTGTATCACCGAGCTGCGGAGGGCTCTGCAGGTGCTCTCCCGCCTGCAACTCCACCGCACAAACTCGCAGCGGGGCGCAGACCAAAACAGGCATGCCTTGTCCGAAAATATAGAGAACCCTCCCGTCGGAGCCTGCGGTCGCCGACGCCAACGTATTCTGCCAGTTCTCCGACACCACCGCGGCCTTCAACGCGGTTTCCGTCAACTCCGAGTGAGGCGGCTTCCATCCCAGGGGGACTGCGCTCCCCTTATCGTTAGCTCGCGCACCTGTTCCTTGGCTCGATGGAGGAGACGCCTTCACTAAAGGAGGCACCTGAAGCGGCGGTATAGGGGCAAGCGGAGCGCTCGCGTTTGGCTTTGCCGCCGTTGACCCTCCGGTTGCAGAGAGCGCCCCCACCGCGCTCTTGAGGGGATACTGTGATAACTCCTGCTTATGCTGTTGATCGAGACCAGGCGATGACGACGCCTGTCCCGCCGTCACCGCTATCTGCGCCGCCAAAAAGAATGTTCCGATCATCGCGACCCTCCGTTCGCATAGTTGTCGTGTCCGGTGCCAGCCGAGCTGCCCGCATTCGGACTCACCACTTCCCCTAGCGTGAGGTTTGTCACGTAGAGTCCCAATGGATTGACCAAGGCCTGACGCGCATCTGTCACTTCCTGCGTCACGACCGTCACAAACGCCCTAAATTTCCTGCTCGCCACAAAGTTTCCGGACAGGTCCCTTGTCACTTCCGACCAGACCACCTCATAGCTTCGTGGTGACTCTTGCACGATTGACTCCACTGAGATATCCACCGTCTGCTTCTTCAAGAGCTCAAACGGTGAAGTCTTCGAAAAGAAATCGGTGATCGCTCCGGAGGCGGCCGAAGACTGCCCAGTGTGCGCGTACACATCATCGATCAGACGACGTTGCGCCACCGGATCAGCCACAACCGTCCGCAGGTCTGTCACCCACCTCGCCACGACAGCTTCCTGCAAGCGCACATCCTTGACCGCAACTTGTTTGGCCGGCATAACGGGAACCGAGCGCCCCACTTCGTCCAAAGCAACCACATACGGCACTGTATTCGAGCGGTAGCCAATCGCCACCATCCCAACGACGCAGAAGAACGTCGTTCCCATCGAAAGAAAAGCTGCCAGCCTCCAGTTGTTCCTGCTCTTGATTTGGTCGCCAAAGCGCTCATCCCATTCCTGGCGGGCGCGAATGTATGGTGTCAAAACCCTCGTCGTCTCGTTTGCCACTCTTTACTCCTCTCTCTCAATCTGAATTCTCGGAGACGAAACGTGCCCGCTCCCATCGTCCGGAATTTGGATATCGGCTTTGTTCCCTGCAGGAGTCCCTGAACTGCTCGAGGATGAACCTCCTCCCGACTCCGCGCGCGCGGGAGGTGCTGGCGGCGCTGAAACTGCCGCCTCACCGCCATCGACGGATGTCAGTGGCGGAGCCGGGACACTCCCGCCGGACGCGCCCGCAGAATCTGCCGTCGCCGCCGCTCCAGAGGCAGCGCTCCCAGAAACAGAAGAGGAGACCCCCGCCTCAGCCGCCATTCCTGCCGTCTCTGTCGCCGCCATCGCTCCCTCGACGACGGCCCCCGCACCTCCTGTCGCTACTGCCGCGGCCACGGTCGCGGCCCCTAACGCAGCTCCCTTCCCAATTTCAGCGCCGATCCCGACCAGATCGGCCGCTCCCGTTCCCAATGTGCCCGACGCTATAGAACCCGCCATCTTCGGGATCATCCAGGACGCGAACGCGAACAACAGCATCGACATCAGCGTAGGGAATATCTGCGTAATGGGCTGCGCCCCGGAGTAGCCGTTCATCGCCGCGACCCAGTTTCCCGAAATGGTCGTGTACACGCCCAGCATTAGGTAGATCAGCATCAGCCGAACTCCGGTGCTCACCGCGAGTGACACGTACCTTTCAAAGTAGGGCGCAGTCCATCGGCTGCCCCCGAACCCGAGGAATATGTACCCGGCGCTCATCACAATCACCGCTTCGAGCTTCGTCACGACATAATGCAGCGTGATAATGACGTAGGACAGAAGAATAATGCAGGCCGCAAGAACGGTAGTCAGAGCCCCGAGTGGCTGGGTGACCAAATTCACCGCACTGATCTGCGCGAATAATTTCGCGACCAGGTTGATGCCCTGGGCCATAATGTCTGAAGGATTTTGGACAAGCGATACTCCCGCCGAGTTTGCGCCCAGCTCAGCGAAACTATTCACAATAGCCGGGATCCACACCTGCCCATTAATCAAAACCGCGTAGAAAAAGGAGATCACCAGGAGCTTCTTGATAAGGCTCAAGAACAATCCCATGAAATCCCCCTCGCGCAAAAAAGATGGCGCGGACCAGGCGAAGTCGAGAGAAGCCAAAGCGTAAAACAAGAAACTCGCCTCCCTTACCATCGTAGGGATCCATGCGTTGGCGGCGTTCTGGATCTCCCCGAACGTCGTTCCAATGTCCACTTGGCTCTGGGCGTGGGCACTCGCCGTCCACACCATCGCCAGACACACGCCCCAGAACAACGCCCGCTTGCCCATCGTCCCCCTTCGCGCCGATAAACCCTAAAAAGCCTTCCCGTCCGACTTCACTGCATTCTTGCCGAAGAAATTGGCCTGCGCGTTAGCATCGCAAACCTTCCCTTCGTCCGTGGTCGACCAATCGCCGGGCGCGGTCGCGCGCCGCTTCTCGCACAATGGCGTCAGTTCGGTCCTCAACTGATCGTGGCTGGACAAAAACGACCCTATTCCAGCCACAGTTGAACGATCGATATCTCCCCCGCCCGCACGGTGATAAGCCGTCACAATCGGACTTCCCTCGACATGGCGGCAGCCCACTCCCACTACGCACATCGCCAACGCCAGATGCACACGCAAGATACGCATACTCCCCCTTTTCTAGTTAAGCGAACGTAAGAACACCCTTGGCCTGCCCATTTCACTCCTAGCACAACGCCCCGAAGTTGTTGTCTATTACAACCCACTTAAAAAGCATATTCATGATTTCAAGCATCAGAAAACACGAGAATTCGCCGAATACCACACATACTAGCTGTCTGTTCCATTTATCCAGTTTTCTCCAGCCAAGCAAGAGACACAACCCGGTTGAAACAACGCCAACTATTGCCAGCAAAAGAGCGAAAGGGCCGAACAACGATTGAAGCAATTCATGTAAAGGACTGCCACACATAAGTACTCCAGCCTGCTAAGTCTCTAACCCAGTTAGATATCTGAAAAAGTCATCAACGCCCCACTACTAAAAACTGACTCCGTCGCTGGTCACCTGGTTCGGGGCGAAAAATGCGTCCGAATTTGCTTGATCGGTTGCCTGTTGCTGGATCATCGCGCTCTGGAAGGCCGCCTTGCTCTGAATGTCCGCCATCATGAGTTGGCGCAGCTTCAGAAGCTGCTGGGCCTCGTTGTCCGCGATCTCATTACCCACCTCAAGCGCTTGCATCCGCCCTACCGCGCTCTGGCTCTGCGCCTGGAGCGAATTCAACGTCGCTGCCTCGCTGTCGAACTGGGTATTCTGCAGACCGGCAGCCTTCAAAGCGCCAAGAATACTATCGAGGCTCGTCTGGCTCCACTGCTGATAGGACTGACCATAGTTTGTCGACGGAGCATACCCTGGAAATCGAACCTTGAACTGCGCGTCCATGTTCGTCAAGGTGTACGCCAACGATTGCCCAGTGCTCACGATCTGCCGCAGGCTGCTAATGTCATTCACCACGGAGCCGAACAATTGATCGGTTATCGTCACGCCCTGCGTAGCCATGTTAGTCAGCTCTTTCAACTGATTTTCGACCATCGTAACCTGCTTCTCCAACTGCCCGAAGAGCTGTACATAATTGAGGATCTGCGTGTACTCGGTCGCGAACAGACCCGCAGCGGCGTGAGCCCGCGAGGGGAAAAAGGCCGACGTTCCTAACAGCGCGCCAGCCGTGAAAGCGCCTGTCGCCTTATACAGCCATTTGCAATTCATAAGTCACCTCTCCTTTGTAGTAATCGACCCAACCTTTGCTTACGCGGCGTTCAAGCATCCATACACGAACCCAGTCGGATCCATGCTCGGCCACCAGCTCCTCGATCCGCTTTCGGTCGCGCTGTCCGGACACTCCAAGGAACGCCAACGCGACAGGACCCAGACGAAACGAAATCATCCTCCGGCCAAGCCGCTGAACGACGTAATAGTCCCTTTTCGGCGTCGCTCCCTGAAGAAGCTCGATCTCCCGACTGTTAAGCCCTGCAAACTCATAGAACTGCCGCATCCCCTCGTTGCCAGCTTCACTGTTCGGTAAGTAGATCTTCGTTGCGGTACTCTGCAGAATAGTCGCTGCGATCGGAGAATCTTTAACATCCGAGATGCTCTGTGTTGCCAAGACGACTGCCGCGTTCTTCTTTCGCAGAGTCTTCAACCAATCTTGAATCTTGTCGCGCCAGGCCGGATGCTTCAGAAACAACCACGCTTCGTCGATCGGCACCAATGTCGGGCTTCCATCCAGCATTCTTTCCATTCGCCGAAACAAGTAAAGAAGGACCGCCATCACCGTCGCCTCGCCATAAGATCCGCTCAAAAGCGTCTCCATCTCGCAAACAACGAACCGTGAATCTCTCAGGCCGTCGTTCTTTGAGTCGAGCATCCCGCCCAAGGCGCCGTCGATGACATACGGCTCGATAGCCGCTTTCAAGTCGGCGTCTTGAAGGTTGGCTTCCAGTTCCGTCAGTGTCCGGCGCTCACGCGGCGCAGTCGCAAGCTGGCGCAAAGCGCTATGTACCAGGTTCCGTTCCCGTGGGCCGACCTCTAAGCCTTGCATCCGCAGCACCGTCTCTACCCACTCTTGCCCCCACCCGAATTCTGCGTCATCGTCAATATCGCGCAGCGGTTGGAAGGATAATCCACCCTCCCCAATGTCATAAAAACGCCCACCCGCCGCCGTACACAGAGCGAACAAAGAGTGGCCCTTGTCAAAGGCGAAGACCCGCGCCTTCGGATACCGAAACCATTGCGCCACCGTAAGCGCCAATTGCACCGACTTCCCCGCGCCCGTAGGCCCGACGATTAGGGTATGCGCAACGTCATTGTCGTGAAGATTGAACCGATATGGCGTTCCTCCTTGGGTCGCCGCGAAAAGCAAAGGTGGAGAATTTGGAGGCATCAAGGGCGAAGGATTGACCTTCTCTCCGGCATACACCGCTGAAATCGGCATCAAGTCGACGTAATTCCGGGTGTGCGCTATCACCCGCCGCACCTGTGCAACCCCGTTCCCCGGCAGCGTACCAAGGAATGCATCGACGGCGTTAATGTCCTCCACCCGCACCCCGAAGCCGCGATTCACCAGAACCTTTCGAAACTCGCCGATCTGATTTTCTAGCAAACGTTTGTCCTTTTGCTGCAACACAATCGAAGAAGAGAAATAGCAAAATTGCACCTCGCCCGAGGTCGCTTCGGCCAACGCACCATCGGAATCAGCCGCCATCGTCATCGCGAACTGATTTACCTGACCTCCTCCTTTCGATTTGAATATCTGGTCCTTCAACCCTCGTTGCTGGAACTGCCATTTCCTTCCAATCTTTCCAATCAACCCTTGCGCTTCGGCGGGATCCATCAGGATCGCCCTTGTGTTCCAGCGATACTCGCACCCCACCGTATCGATGATCGAAAGTGCACCTGGATAAGTGGACCGCGGGAATCCGTCGATCGACAACGTACGAAGATGGCGATCTCCCATCATCGTCTCCATGCCACCCCGAAAGTCCTCCATCGCGAGCAGATCATTCAGAAAGACCGGAATTTCCGGCTGCAACACCGGCGCTTTCACACCAGTCACACATCTCCTCAAAAAAGTAAGCAACTCATCGTCAACACGCTCATAGCCGTCCCCAAAGGGAGTCGTCTTCGTCTTCAGACGATTGACCGGAAACTGAGAAGCAAACACATCTTCAAACTGCCCAGTCTTCGCCTTAAAGAACCGAATTGCCTCATCGCCAGCCCTCGACCCCGCGCGGTCTCTCTCATCCCCGTCCGGCCCTCCGGACACCATGAACCCCCGGATCTTCTCAACCGCGGCGACGGGAGGCATATAGGAGAGAGTTAGGAAATATTCATTCTCGAAATGCGCTCCCTCTTGCGCAAACTGTTCCCTTCGCTCTCGATCTATCAGCGCTGTCACATGATCCGGGAAAGCGCCTGCAGGCGCATAACCGCTCGAAAAACTCCGAAACGCATCCACCTGAATCATCCAGCCGCTTCCCAGCCGAAAGATACGATTCAGCCGCTTTGCCACCGCGGCCATCTCAGCGTGAGTCGCAGCGAGCAAATCCGGGCCACGATATTCCCACGTCGCCAAAAGCGAGCCGTCCCGTTGCAACACGATGCCGTCATCGACCAACCCGAACCACAAAAGCAGGTCTCCCAGCCCCTGCGCCTGTTTCCTTGTCTCGCCGAACATGCTTTACCTCCAACTACGTTTTGCAGGCTTGGCGTAAATTACAATCGAGCCCTTCGCGGGATAAAAATCCTTGTACTGCAAATGCCGCGAGTAGACCCTCCTCATCAGCGGATCGACCTTTCCAATGCGGGCAAACAAAGCTACAGCGGCTCCAAACCCAAGCACCGCTAGAAGAAAGGACGTAAATGTCATAACGCACACAGCCATCAAAGCGGCCAACAAGCCGGCCATGATGACCATCTCCCGGTCGCCTCCGAGAAGCTGCTGCGGTCGGCTCAACGACGTTCGCATGATTGTGTGTTCCGGCTCCTGCATATCACCTCACAAAAGAATGGAGGCTGGTTAAAATCGACCAACCTCCGTTAGGCATATAGACCGCTTAACTCCGCAGAATTCCGATCATCTGCGAGCCCAGGTCCCTTACAGGATTCGCGCCCGCGATCTCTGCGGCTTGCCCAATGAAACTGGCCATCACCTGTGCCGCGAACACAACGCAGCACACCGCAATCCCTACTTTCAGAAGCCCCGCCATGCTCTCGCCCATCTCTCCGCCGCGAAATGCCAGCGTAGCTCCGAGCGCGACGATCGCCACCACCGAAATCGCGTAGGCGACCGGACCTGTCAAGGATGTGACCAGTGTCGTAAGCGGACCTTCCCACGGAAGATTGTTTCCGTTCTCCGCAGCAAAAGCCCCAGTGGAGAAAACCACCGCGACAGCGAACATCAACAAACCTGTCCGGAGTATGGCCCGGCGGTTCACAAGCAAAGCACCCATACGATTCATCCTTTACCTACCTCCTAGTGCGCTCTGGCACTCAGTTTGCGCGAACCTCGGTTCGCTGCTCACGGTTATAGTTCTGTACGGACCTACCAGAACCGCCTACTTCCTCAAAAAGCTCTCCAAATCAGTCTGACAACCAGCACACATAAACCGAGGTAACCGACGCATACGACACTGGCGACCACAAACAAAACTTCATCAGTTGAGTCACAAGACTCGTCGATGCCCATTCCTGTCCGCTGCCTCGCGTCATAGTCCTGCGTAGATCTGCTGCAACCTCCTTTCTCAAACATGCGTTACCGAATAGCGATTGTTGTCATATCCCGACACAACCGCGATCTCCCGAACCTTACGGCCCTCTATCGGATCGTTCACAACGGCAATCACAATATCTACCGCCGCGCCGATCATTCTCTGCTGAGGAGCCTCTGTCGCTTCTCTCACCAAGTCTTCCAAACGAACCAAGGCTTCCGCCGCGCTATTCGCATGAAGCGTCGACAGGCCACCGGGATGGCCGGTATTCCAGGACTTCAGAAGCGGCAGCGCCGCAGCCCCATCCCGCACCTCACCCACCACAATGCGGTCCGGCTTCAATCGCAACGCCACCTTCAAGCACTTCAATTGGTCAAACTCCGTGGTGGCCAACATGCTCAAGCTGTTCGCCGAATCCAGAATCAACTCTTGCGTGTCCTCTATAACCAAAACGCGGTCGCCCGGAGTGAGTACCCCAATCTCTTCCAAAATCGCGTTGGCGATCGTTGTCTTTCCCGCGCCCGTTCCGCCCACGACCAACATATTCTTCCGCGCCAGAATCGCTTTCTGAATCACCTCCCGATGTCCCAGATTCGAGACCTCCGCAAGAAAATCTTCTTGGCTTGCTCGACGATTTCGGGGATCATCGCGACGGCTCAATACTCCCTGATTCTCTAAATCCACCAGGCTTCTCTTCCTATCCGGTTTAATCCTGATCGCAAAAGACGGCGACGGAACGACCGGTTCGATCAGCCCAGCGAAACGAAACCTCCAGATGGGCAACTGCGTTTCTAGGACCGGCCTTGTTTCGGTTACCGTGGTCTTCTGCATGGAGGCGATCGTCATCATCGCGCCGCGCGCCTGCTCCATCTTCAACTCACCCACCTGCTCGAAAGCCGACCCTGTCCTCTTTACCCAAATTCGGGAATCTTCGTTGACGATGATGTCTTCCAGACCGCTGGATCGATCAAGCAACGAGACGATGACCGGACCAAGTTCATCACGGAGCTTGTCTCGCAACCGGCCCTGCCTTTCCTCCGTGTTCCCTTCGTGACCCATAGAGCTTCCGTCCGCACTTGCCGCCCAGCATCAGGCACGCTTATAGTTGGTGTCACTGTGAAATGCACAAGTCACAGTACACTGTGAAAAGTACCATGCACATCCGAGGAAAGCAATGCCGCAGGGCGACACTTCCATAAAAAACAGCTCGCATCACGCATCTCCCATCGACCGGACGCATCGCGCGGTGCTCAACATGCTCAACGCTCTTTCCGCGCCCACCTACGATGTTGGCATCCTGAGTGAGAGAGGAGCGCTCCCAGGTTTCAACCATCTAACCCCGGAGACCGTGCTCGCCCGAATTCCGACGATGAAAGCGCACAACTCGCATGGATCACACATCTATATCCGACCTGCGGGACATCATCAGTTCACGGTCCTCGATGACCTCGCCCCCGACCACCTCGCCAGGTTATCTGCTGACGGCTACGAGCCTTGCGCCGTCGTCGAGACGAGCCCCAACAACTACCAGGCCTGGCTCAAGCATGACACCGAATATGAGCCCAGACTCTCGAGCTACATCGCGCAGACGCTGGCCCGCCGCTATCATGGTGACCCGAACGCTGCGGACTGGCGGCGTTTTGGCCGCCTCCCTGGATTCACCAATTGCAAACCCAAGCACCGAATGCCGAACGGGTTTTTTCCGTTCGTCCTCTTACGCGCCCATTCAGGGCGCCAATACACCAGGGCAGCCCAGTTTCGCATCGAAATAATCAGAGACTTTCAAATTCAGGAGCAAGCCCGCCACGCGGCGCTCGCGGCTCGCCGCACCTCCTTTTCCCCAAGCAAAGCTGGCGCAGTGAGGTACTCGCATTTGTCTCTGCAAAAGTTCCGCGAATCACCTCGGTATAGAGAACGTCCAGCTGCGGCCGACATCTCCTTTTGCGTCGCCGCTCTTTCGCTCGGCATGCCGGAATACGAGATAGCCAGAGCTCTTGACCACAACTATCTCTCTCGAGATCCCAATCCTGCCAGAAGGAACGCTTACATCCAGCGCACAATCGGCAAAGCCCGCTATTGGGCGAGAGCGTCACCACTGAACCCGCAGTGTGTGCCATATGAAGACACGCACGGAAACGAGCAGTGACGATAAGTAACCGTTGTTTGTGAGAGGAGCGAAAAAACAACGCGATGAGCGAAACGGCATGGAGAGAACACGCCTACCCATTAAAGCGAATCACCATTGAGTTGCAAGGGACGCGACACTCCGAACTAGCTTCAATGATTCAGGAATTGGATGAAGTGAAGGAAAAGCTGTTGGAGGGTTTCCACGTCGGGGCGTCATCATGACGACGACTACGGGTATAGGTTCAATGTTTCGGAGTCTGAGTCCGAATCTGTCTTCGGCGTCGAAGGAGCCGTGATGCGGTTTAAGAGATAGAGTCGTTTCGAAAGAGAGGAGAGGAGTCATGCTTTTATGACATGGTGAAAGCCTATGACTGCTTAGCCCGGCCAGCGCCGACATCGGCTACGGGCTTAAGATACTGCCAGTTCAAACAACATAGGGCTCGTATCGGCGCTCCTGACGGTACACTGCGATATCGTAAGATCCCCCAAAAGCTTATCCGGAGGCACGTTTGCCAACGAGGGGGCGGGGGAGGTACGACCCACGAGGTGTCGCTCGTTATCTGAGCGATGTGGTTCAAGATTGCCAGTAAGGTCTGATTCTTGAGGTTGAGATCCTCTGTGACGACGTCTTGATCATTTGTGTGAAGTACTCCCCAAAACGCTTCCGGCTTTTGGTCCGGCCACCTTAACCTGCAGAGCCATTCACAGATGAAGACTCATCTGTGATGCGGTGGCGGGTCCGCTACTCTTCGATCACAGTTCCCAGCGTTTGCGCATTGACGGGCGGTGTCACACGTGGTCGGATGACTCTACACGTTTGGTGTACAGAGCCCGTGAGAAGAGTGCCGACAGTCGCACCGACACATAAGCGACCCTGGGGGAGACTCTGTCATGCAAACTATCACAGCCATCTGGCCAATCCTCTCAACAGTTTCCAAACCAGTACACAGAAACCGCCTATTACTACCGTAAAGAGATACGAAATCCAAAACATACTCTTGTCTCCACCCAGGCGATTACCGTTCAAAGTCTCATCGCAACGGTAACCCTGCTCTTCGCATCACCTCAGCCAGACCCTCCGGGTAGCTATAGCGGTTTTCCTCGCAAAACCGCTGAAAGGCTTCACCGATAGATATAGGTACCCGCATATTCAGGGGTATTCTCGGCTCTACCCGCTGAACCCGCAAAGGCCGGTACCCGAGACCCTCGCTCCCAAAAGTTGCTTCTCTGCTTACAAAACCGGCACTCTCCGCAGCCGCATCGACGACTGCCATATCCCTAGGCACATCCGGGGGTGCAGCCGGCCGAATCTCTTTAATCATCTCCCTGATTTTGCTCCGGCCAAAGCCGTACGCGTCAACCGCGTCACCCTCATTCTCCGCCATCTCTACCTCCTCCAAGTTCCGCTGTCGAGCTCCCAACCGCAACCAATTCCACGACTTCCTCTGCCAGACGCTCCGCATTCGCGAGGGCCGCTGGCAGACCGTTAATGCTATCGTCGAGTTCCCCGATAGACTCTCGCCGCACAAAGATGGCCTTGTAAGCCTGCCTTTCATGCAGCCGCGTGCGCATCATCGGGATCTCCGCTTTCGCAAGAGCGTCGATGATTCCCCCCTCGATCTTTGTCGTAATCAACGGATTGGTTCTGGTCATAATGATTCGGAAAGGGATTCGGCGTCCTTCCAAGGTCTCCTCTTCCTCCTGGATCAGGTTCACGGCGCGGCTCGCTTCATTCGAGTCAAGAGCGCTTGCCTGTAGTGGAATCAGAACCAAGTCAGCCTGAGTAATAGCTCGCGACACAAGCCGGTTCGCGGTTCCCTCCAAATCCACCAGAACGAATTGACGAACTGCGCTATGCTCCCGAATACACCGCACGATGCTACCCTCAGTCACGTCGCCCACAACGTCGATCTTGGACGACGATTTTCCGGACCGCCATCGTAGGATCGGCCGGTTCGGGTCGGCGTCGATAATTGTGACCGAGGCACCCATCGCATCGAGTGCCTGGGCAAGAACTAACGTCAAAGTGCTCTTCCCCGCCCCGCCTTTTGAGCTTGCGGTTACGATTACCGGCACACAGCCTCCTTTACTTCAGCCAACCACAAAACGCGACTTGGCGTTCGGTAGCTACATAATGCTACACCATGCTATCAGTAGCAACAAGAAGTTGTAGCTACACCCCGCTACCAGTAGCAACAAAGAGCTGTAGCTACACAACGCTGTCAGTAGCAACAAAGACATGTAGCTACACGACGCTATCAGTAGCAACAAAGACCTGTAGCTACACGACGCTATCAGTAGCAACAAACAGTTGTAGCTAGACATTATCGGCAATCGCGCTCTGAGAGGGCTCACCACACCAAATGCAGAAAATCGTACGTTAGTGGAAAAACTTCGTTGATTCCAAAAGACTTCAGAATTCGTGTAACCGCGTCCATCTGCACTTCATGACTTCGGTGTAAGTATTTGTAAACACAAAGCCGCTTGATCGTTGGCGTACAGTTTATGACGTTTGGTGTAGCGACCCCATCATGAAGGTCCAGACTTCGCCTTCATCGTGGGTGAGTTCTGGCTACGTGTTCAGGGCTGACGTGTCAGTGGCGCTGGTGCTTCTGCGCTGCGTTCGCGTTTGGTGTGATGTGCTCCAAAACCGCGTGTGCATGGTCCCGGGTAGCGGAACGATTTTCTCTTCTGATCCTAATCCGGCCTCCAATTCCTTAAATACTCGGCATCTTCGCGCTCGGCTTGGTCCTCGTCATGGGCAGCTTGGGATTGAGGTGCGAACAGATCCTGGTAGAGGGAAAACCGGTTGTTGAGGGCGATTCCGGTTGCGAGCAGGCGTTCGGCGAGCTCCTCGATTGTGGCGAACTCAACGACGAGCCGGTTTGGGGAACCGAGCTCGAGGGTCACGCTTTCCGGCAGCCCGACGGCATAGGCCTCCCGTGCTCAGAAGACAGCGTCCGTGGCGCGAGCAAAATGCTCGGACGGCGGAGCAGGGAAGCGTCGGCAGCGAGCAAGGACTGGGTAAAGCGTTCTTTGCGGGCCAGCTCGACCTCCGCCTCCTTCGCCTGGGCTTGGAGGAAGGCGATGAGCTTCTCGCGTGGCAGGATCCAACGACCGGTGCGGAGCCGAATCGGGCCGATCTCTTTCATCAGTGAGAGGGTGGCACGGCGCTTGAGGGCGAAGACTTGAGCAATCGCCTCGCGATTCAGCTGAGAACCATGATACTTCATGAGTGCGCACGGAATCCGCACGGCAATATGAATTAGCGACAACTATAGCACCCGATAATCCCAGTTATCGTGCTATTCTCTTTCCAATGACCGCCGAACTCGAGATCGAGCTCCAACCGGCAGGGAACCGGCCCTCGGAGGCATTCCTGATCGACCTGGTGGTCAACGGGGTGACCTCGGAGCACTCGCGGCGCTCCTACAAGACCGGTCTCAAGGCTTTTTTCACCTGGATCAGGCTCTCCGGGGCCGGCCGGGCCTTTACAAAAGCTTTGGTTCAGCAGTACCGGTCCTCACTCCTCGACCAGGGGCTCTCCGCCTCGACCGTCAACCTCCGGCTCTCACCAATCCGCAAGCTCGCCCGCGAGATGGCCGACAACCAGCTGCTCGACCCGGCCGCGGCCGCGGCCATCGAGCGTGTGCCCGGGATTGAGAAGCGCGGCAACCGGGCAGGGAACTGGCTGATGAAGGAGCAGGCCAACGATCTCCTCAACGCCCCCAGCCCGAAGACCCTGCCCGGGATTCGCGACCGGGCGGTCCTCGCCCTGCTGCTCGGCTGCGGGCTGCGCCGGGCGGAGCTGCTCCGGATCAATATAGAAGACCTCCAGCAGCGGGAGGGTCGCTGGGTGCTACCCGACATGGCAGGGAAGGGTGGCCGGGTCCGGACCGTGACCGTGCCGGCCGGGGTGAAGAGCCGCATCGACGCCTGGCTTTGCGCTTCCGGGATCAGCCAAGGCCGGCTCTTCCGGCCGGTCACCAAGGCGGGGGTCCTTGCCGGCGAGGAGATCCGGGACGAAAAGGCGGTCTGGCGCCTGGTGATGCGCTATGCCAAGACGAGCGGTCTGGGGAAGCTCGCGCCCCACGACCTGCGTCGCACCTGCGCGAAACTCTGCAGAAAGGCGGGCGGGGAGCTCGAACAGATCCAGCTGCTGCTTGGCCATGCCTCCATCCAAACCACGGAGCGCTATCTCGGCACCGAACAGGCCCTTGCCCATGCCGTCAACGACGCGATCGGCCTCGACATAGCGTGACTGTTTAGATCCTCCAGCGCGAACGACTGAAAATGCCGTACTTGGATCTATAGTGTGGTAGATACAGCAGGATGGTAAAGTAGCGGTATTTGTGCGGAGTTTGCTAGTAAGTGTTTCGGCATTGTGTGTATGCTGAGGTAAGAGGAGGAAACTCATCATGGCGACTGCCGTTGCCCTTCCGAGACCGGATCTTGCTGCTCATCGTGAAGCTCTAACACTCCAGTGGCAGGAGATCGTTAAGCGCCTTATTGATATGATCGGGCGCAAGCTCACGGCCTATATAGCGGGGGTGAAAGATGTTCGAGCGCTCGACCGTTGGATAGCTGGAGTTGAGCCGTACGGAGATGTAGAAGCTCGCCTTCGCTTCGCGTACCAAGTAGCGCGGACATTAATCGAACACGATTCACCTCGGGTCGTTCAGGCATGGTTGACGGGAGTCAATCCTGAGTTGGGAGACAGAGTTCCCCTACGTCTCTTGAAGGAAGGTAATTTGGACGAGATCGCACCTAAGATTCTGGGAGCTGCCAGAGCGTTTATTGCTGGAGCATAGCTGGATGTTGGATACGAAAACGCCCATTACACCGCTCTTTCGGCTTGGGCGAAAACCAGATCCCTGGGATCCGCCTGATTGGTCCCGTGCCCAGCTCGACGGGACTTTTGGAAATCGCTTCGATGATCCGAGAGGGAACTATCGCGTTCTCTACGCTGCCACACAGCGAGTCGCCTGCTTCGTTGAAACGCTTGCGCGATTTCGACCAGATCTCACCCTGATCGCCGAACTGCAAGCAATTGCAGGAGAAGACGACCATGTACCTTTGGGTACCGTACCAAGCGATTGGTACGAGCCCCGCGTGATGGGTGAGGCGGCAGTGACGGGGGCCTATGCTGATCTCTATGGCGCCAGCTGGGTCAGCCATCTACGTCAGGTTCTGGCGAGAGACTGCATTGCATTAGGTCTCCAAGATCTTGACGACTCCGTGCTTCAGCAAGGGGAACCGCGTCGCCTCACCCAGCTGGCCTCGCTGAAGGTGTATGAGACTGGATTCGACGGCATTTATTATCGCTCTCGCTATGGACATGATCTCGAGAACTGGGCTCTTTTTGAACCGTTTCGGATCAACTCTCGGAGAGCATCTGTTGAAATCCGACCAGATGATGTTGACTTGCACGAGGCGTGCAGACTGCTCGGACTAAGAATCAAAATACATCCGGGAGTTTCCACAAAGAAGCACACACCAGCATTTCCAGCGCCGTGAAGCGTCCAAGGGTGCATGAGGGACGATGGGTATCTGCCGGCAATCAGAGCTGGACCTATGCGGTCACCGACAAAGGATTTGCTGCGGCCGAGTAGAGTGCTTTCCCGAGAGAGAATGACGTTCAAGAGAAAGACATAAACGAATGCAGTTGCTGCGTAGGGTATCCGCGCGGAATCGAAAGTCCGAGAGCAGCCTTGACACAAAAGTCCCCTAAGAAGTGATTCATGAACAAGGACGAAATCGAAGGCGGTACGGAGAAAGCTCGACGACGGGTCCACTATGAGTTTTTGCTACCCCTGTTTGAGGAAGCCGACACTACAATCGCCTACAGCCTGTCATGCATCGCGATTCAACAAGAATTTCCCTTTCGAGGGATGGTAGCCGCTACTTCCTTACTGCCCCCGCGACGCTCAGGGTTGAGGAGAAAGCAGAGTAAAATAGCTCAGGCTGGATATCGCAATACCTTGGTAAATGCCAGGAATGGTCATCCCGTTGAAATGGCGGTTGCTCATCTGTGGGGTGTTTCTCTTAAGTGCGCATACCCCAGGAGCTGCGCAGCAAACTGAGTCGCCACGAGTCATTGACCTGCTCGAGCTTGAACGCGGACCGGCACCTGACTCGACCCAAGGCATGATTCGGCTTGACGTCGAAGCACGAGATAGTTCAGGCCGACCGGTGACAGGCCTTACCCAACGGGATTTTACGCTTCGGGATAACGGTCAGCCTGGGAAGATCGTCTCTTTTCGAGCGTTCGATCGAGCAAGCACAAAGTCTGATTCGTCAATTGAAGGGTTCTGTCGCAATAAGGCGACTTGTTATTCTTTGGACGGACGGAGAGGTGTTGAAGAGCCATGAAGCAGACGATGGAATCCGATGGTGGCAAAGGTATTAAAGCGGTTGCATTATCCACTGGATGTGATTCTGCTTTGTGTTCGCTGGTATAGTGCGTATCCGTTGAGCCTCCGGCATCTGGAGGAAATGATGGCCGAGCGTGGGACTTCTGTCGATCACTCGACCGTGCACCGTTGGGCGATCAAATTGTTGCCAGTCCTGGAGAAGGCGTTCAGGCGCGTCAAGCGCAAGGTGGGGAGGAGTTGGCGGATGGACGAGACCTACATCAAGGTGAAGGGCGAGTGGAAGTATCTATACCGCGCCGTCGATAAGGCAGGCAAGACCGTCGATTTCTTGCTGCGGGCGCATCGCGACAAGGCCGCGGC
This sequence comes from Acidisarcina polymorpha, assembly GCF_003330725.1. Classification (NCBI taxonomy): domain Bacteria; kingdom Pseudomonadati; phylum Acidobacteriota; class Terriglobia; order Terriglobales; family Acidobacteriaceae; genus Acidisarcina; species Acidisarcina polymorpha. The sequence goes on from NZ_CP030844.1 coordinate 117,746, forward strand.
ACGCACGTTCTTTGAACAGGCGATCGAACGGAATGGCGCACCAGAAAAAGTAACCATCGATAAGAGTGGCTCGAATGTGGCGGCTTTGGAAACCATCAACGCCGAACGAGGGAAGCAGATCCTCGTGCGCCAGGCCAAGTATCTAAACAACATCGTTGAGCAAGACCATCGTGGGGTGAAACGTCGAACCAGACCGATGCTCGGCTTCAAGGATGTTCGCTGCGCTCGCATCCTTCTTTCCGGCATTGAACTCATGCGCATGATCAGCAAAGGACAAATGAAAACTGGCCGTAGCGGACAAATCCCTGCACAGCAGTTCTACTCCTTGGCAGCATAAGCAACCCAATCCTATTGGCCTTTCATCGTTCATGCATCCTTATTGCGACAGAACCAATTAAAGTGCTGCCAGTACTCGAGAAAGGAAACTGTCGCAGCACCGGCTTAAGCCGTTGCCATTCGGCATTAAGCTGAGGGTCCATAGTCAAGGCTTCGCCGGGTTGATGGTGATCCAAGAATCGTAAGGCGGAATAACTTGTCTTTGTTTCACAGCGGAAGTGTATTACGCCAAAGTGCCGCGCAAAACGCCAGTAGGCCACCCTTTGGCGTGTCCCGCAAAGGGTAAGTTTCGGGACGTTTTGCGGACCCGTTGAAATCAGGGGGTTGCGCGTCCCAAAATCCAGTCCCGAAATGAAACGTTGAAAAGCGTCTCTCCGGGTGCTACAAACGGGCATGGACAAGACCATCCGCCGCTATACCAGTTTCGACGAGATGAAGGCCGACGAGTATCGGTACTGGCAAAGCCGCCCTGTGCATGAACGGCTGGATGCAGCTGGTGAACTGTCGTCAACGCAATTCGCTTGGAAGGAACCCGCCCGCGATGTTCAGTCAGGACTTCAAAGAACTCTTGTCCGCGTTCAACGAGCACCGCGTTAAATATCTGATCGTCGGAGGCTATGCCGTGGCGGTACATGCACAGCCGCGAGCGACAAAAGACCTCGATCTTTTCGTGCAGCCGGAGCCGGAGAATGCGAAGGCGGTCTATGCGGCTTTGGCTAAATTCGGCGCACCGCTTGATGGCCTCAAGCCCGATGATCTTATTGCCCCCAATTCCTTTTTCCGCATGGGCAATCCCCCACAGATGATCGAAGTACTTCCGCATATTTCCGGCGTCAAGTTTGATGACGCATGGCAGCGCCGCATAGAGGAAGTCATTGACGAGCGTAGCGGCCTCAAGGTGTTCGTAATTTCGGCGGAGGATTTTGTTGTCAATAAGCTGGCGTCTGCGCGGCTTCAAGACCTCGCGGACGTGGACGCCGTTCGTAAGGCGGCAGAGAGCCAGCGGCCAAAGGTAAAAAAAAACCGCGCTGATATTGCCGAAGGCGGTCCCAAACAGTGAAGTACGGCTATGCGCGTGTATCGACCGACGATCAAACCGGCGCGATGCAGCTTGCCGCGTTGAAGAAGGACGGGTGTAAAAAGATTTTCACCGACAAGGGCATATCCGGCGCGGCCAGCAAGGCCCCTGCCCTGCTCCGCCTGCTCAAGGTGTTGAAGTCCGGCGATAGCATAACGGTCTGGAAGCTGGACCGGCTGGGACGAACGACGCGAAACCTTGTGATCCTGCTCGACGACCTAAAACAGCGCGGCGTGAAATTCAAATCACTAACGCAGGCCATCGACACCGAAACACCGGGGGGCCGCGCCATGTGGCAACTGCTGGCCGTTTTTGCCGAGATGGAGCATAGCTTGATCCGCGAGAGGACCACTGCCGGGATCGCGGATGCGAGATCGCGAGGCGTGAAATTTGGTCACAAGCCCAAGCTCACGCGACAGCACATCGAGCAGGCCCGGAAGCTGATAGCGGCAGGCGAACGGCCAGAGGATGTAGCCGACAGTTTTCATGTGGGCCGGTCCACCCTTTATCGAGACTTGCAGGAGAAAATAACTAACTGAAGGGACCACACCACATATGACCGTGACAACGCTAACACCCGTCGAGCGCTTGCAGCTCATCAACCAGTACCGGATTCTGGAAAAGCTCGATCCAGAGGGGGCCGACGAATATGCCGCCGACCGCGAAATTATCGCGCGTGGCTACACGGCCCAATATCACACGGTGTTTACCGACGTGTGGGACGAAATGAGCGTTGAAGAATGCACCTATGTGTACGACGTTCTCGATATGCACCGTATTCTGATCAACAGCTTCAATCACCTTGCAGATAAGGCTGGCCTTACGCTCGACGATGTCAAGTTCGAGGGTTTCGATCTCAACAGCGAAGGCAAGCGCTACGGCTTCGCGGAGCATTTGCAGAAGCAAGGAAAATGGAAAGAAACGCTGCCGGACTATTTGAACAGCCACACTGAAATGACCGCTTTCAAACAACGTCGTATGCTTGATAATTTTCAGCCGATCCGCCAACAGATCGCCAATTCCATGTCGGGAAACTGGCAGTTAACCGCCGACCAAATCAGAAAAATCATTTCGTGAACCTTTACCGAGAGCGTGAGGCATAAGTTTCCGTGCCTCACCGGCTACACTCTTGGAGATGCACCCGGCTGGTTCTGTCGCAATAAGGATGCATGAACGATGAAAGGCCAATAGGATTGGGTTGCTTATGCTGCCAAGGAGTAGAACTGCTGTGCAGGGATTTGTCCGCTACGGCCAGTTTTCATTTGTCCTTTGCTGATCATGCGCATGAGTTCAATGCCGGAAAGAAGGATGCGAGCGCAGCGAACATCCTTGAAGCCGAGCATCGGTCTGGTTCGACGTTTCACCCCACGATGGTCTTGCTCAACGATGTTGTTTAGATACTTGGCCTGGCGCACGAGGATCTGCTTCCCTCGTTCGGCGTTGATGGTTTCCAAAGCCGCCACATTCGAGCCACTCTTATCGATGGTTACTTTTTCTGGTGCGCCATTCCGTTCGATCGCCTGTTCAAAGAACGTGCGTGCCGCGGCCTTGTCGCGATGCGCCCGCAGCAAGAAATCGACGGTCTTGCCTGCCTTATCGACGGCGCGGTATAGATACTTCCACTCGCCCTTCACCTTGATGTAGGTCTCGTCCATCCGCCAACTCCTCCCCACCTTGCGCTTGACGCGCCTGAACGCCTTCTCCAGGACTGGCAACAATTTGATCGCCCAACGGTGCACGGTCGAGTGATCGACAGAAGTCCCACGCTCGGCCATCATTTCCTCCAGATGCCGGAGGCTCAACGGATACGCACTATACCAGCGAACACAAAGCAGAATCACATCCAGTGGATAATGCAACCGCTTTAATACCTTTGCCACCATCGGATT